>CAYUOS010000098.1:0-12757 GCA_964446435.1 uncultured Rikenellaceae bacterium
CCCATGCATGCCACGGTATCGCCGGCACAGGCAATAATCTCAGCCGGAAACGGGGGAACCGTAAAAATGTGGTTTGACGATGTGCGGCTTTATGGTATACCGGCCAGGCTGATATGCCAGAATGAATTGCCATTTATCTTTGGCACACAGAGCATAATGGAAGAGGGTGTATATTCTGAGCGTTTTATCAGCGCAAAAGGTTGCGACAGTACACTGACAGTAAATCTTAAAGTTCTACCGGTACCCGATGTATCAGTTATTGATAACAATCCGGTTTTTACAGCAGCTGTGGCTGATGCTACCTTCCAGTGGATAAACTGCAGTACGGGCCTGGCGCTGCCCGGTGAGACCGGAAGGAGCTTCACAGCCACTTCAAACGGCAGCTACGCCGTGATTGTCACACAGGGTGGATGTGCAGACACATCGGCCTGCTATACTGTTACCACCCTTGATGTGATTAACAGCGGCACTGCTGAGGAAATAAGGGTTTATCCGAATCCTACCACGGGTCTGGTTACCATATCGGGTGCTGACTACGGGACTGACGGTGCGGTTATTGATGTGTTTAATGCCTCGGGGGTACATGTATTGTCGCGAACGGTGGTCGCCGGTCAGCTGACAATCGATATTTCGGGGCAGCCCCAGGGGGTCTATTTCTTACGGGTGACACAGGGTGCCATGGTACGCAGGATCAGGGTTGTGATGATCAGGTAAGGACAGGCGGAGAGCGCAGGGCACAGGGCACGGAGCGCGGGGCGCAGGGTGGAGGGCAAGCTCGGCCCAGGCCTCGGTTGCGATTTGGTATGATTAACCTCCAAAGGTCGAGAGGGTCTTTAAGGTGATTTTGGGAGTAAAAAATATATATTAAATATGTGAATATTGTGACTATACTCCCCAATTATACATATATTTGGGGATTATAAGCGCCAGAATCATGATAAAGAGACAGCTGGAAGATGTTATACCTGGAAGGATTGGCTCCGGAAAAGCAATAATAGTGCTGGGTCCGAGGCAGACCGGAAAAACAACATTGCTACAGGGGATTGCCAGTGGAATCGGAAGGCATCTCCTGATTGATTGCGACGACTCTTTTATCCGCAGTCACCTTGAAGGGATAAACACGGAAGGAATACGGCAACTTATCGGAGATCATAAGTTGATATTCATCGATGAGGCACAGAGGGTGAAAGACATTGGACTGACACTAAAAATCATTACTGACCAATTCAGGGAGGTACAGTTGCTGGTGAGTGGTTCGTCATCGCTGGATCTAATGAGTGAGACAAGAGAACCTCTTACAGGAAGGAAATGGGAATATATGCTCTACCCTATAAGCTGGAGAGAGCTGGAAGACCACTCGGGATACATTACGGCCATGCAGCAACTTGAATCAAGGATAATCTACGGTATGTATCCCGACGTCGTCAACAATCCCGGTCATGAGAAAGAGATTCTAAGACAGCTTTCTGGCATCTACCTGTATAAGGACATTCTGTCTGTCAACGGACTACGCAAGCCGGAGCTGCTGGAAAAACTTCTGAAAGCGATTGCTCTACAACTTGGCAATGAGGTTTCATACAACGAACTTTCCCGGTTACTGCAGGTCGACAAGAAAACTATCAGCAACTATCTCGATCTGCTTGAAAAGGCCTTTATTATTTTCAGGCTTCAGCCTTTCAGCCGGAACCTCAGAACTGAGATATCAACCACCCGTAAGATCTACTTTTATGATACCGGGATAAGGAACGCCTTGCTGGCAAATTTCAATCCTCTGAATCTGAGACAGGATACAGGTGCTTTGTGGGAGAACTTTCTTGTCGCAGAGAGGATGAAAACAATTGAATATACGTCTATCTGGACGAACACATATTTCTGGCGAACCAGCCAGCAACAAGAGGTAGACTACCTTGAAGAGAGGGACGGCAATCTGTTTGCTTATGAATTTAAATGGAGTCCTTCAAGGAAAGAGAGAATTCCGAGGGTTTTCACCAATACCTATCCCTCAAGTTCCGGCATGGTTGTTACGAGAGATAACTTCAGGGAGTTTCTTGACTCCAGTTAAAAGGGCGCAGGGTGCAGGGCACAGGGCACAGGGCGCAGAGCGCAGAGTACAGGGAATAGGGAACAGGACAAAATGGAGATACTCATAATTATAGCTGCCATTGCAATCATAGCATCGCTGGTTGCAGACCGCCGGAAAACATGGGAAGGCGCGAAGCGGGGGCTGTTGATGTTTGTGAAGATTTCCCCTGCGATTCTGTCGGTACTGATCCTGGTGAGTATTGTACTGTTCCTGGTTCCAAATGAAATAATCGTGAAATACCTGGGTGAAGATGCAGGCCTGGCAGGTTACCTTTTTGCAGCCGTAGCGGGCTCAGTTGCACTGATTCCCGGCTTTATTGCATATCCGCTGGCAGGTGTGTTGGTGAAGACTGGTGTTGGTTATCCCGTTATTGCTGTTTTTATCACGACTTTAATGATGGTCGGGATTCTGACCCTGCCCGTTGAGATAAAATTCTTCGGCACTCGGGTTTCGCTTATCCGCAATGCATTCTATCTGGCCGGGGCTCTTATTATAGGTTTCCTAATTGGGTTATTCTATCTGTTATGAAAGAGGTGATAAAGAAGAACCGGGTTAACTTCATAATTATAGTTGCTTTCGCTGTTTTTACTGCAGTCTCTTTCATTGTTGACTTTTCTGCCGGAGAAACCATCTTCAGGGAACAGTTCAGCAGCTTCTTCATGGAGATGATCTTGTTTTTGCCTGTTATGTTCATCCTTATCGGCCTTGGTGATGTATGGATAAACAGGGAAAAGGCAGAAAGACATATCGGGAAGGACTCCGGATTTAAAGGAATGATGCTGGTAATTCTCTTGTCAATGGCACAGGCTGGTCCATTGTATGGAGCATTTCCGGTAACCTATCTGCTCTGGAAGAAGGGAGCCAGCATCCGCAATATCTTTATTTACATAGGGGCATTCTGCACTATTAAGATACCCATGCTTACCTTTGAAATCGGATTCCTGGGATGGAAGTTCTCGCTACTTAGGACGCTCTTCACCCTGCCAGTTATCATTCTAATAGCTGTGGTAATGGAAAGGGTGTTGAGAGATAGAACGTTTGAAGTAAAACAACCTTAAGGGTGGCGCAGAGCTCAGGGCAGGGGGCGCAGAGCAGGGGCGCAGAGCACAGGGTAAAGTGAGAAGGCTGTAGGGCAGAAAAGCTATAATGATTATCTTGCAGGATATACATTTTAAGATGAAGACCGATTCAAAATATAGTCCTGTAAAGCAGACTGAACGCATTGAGATAATCGATGCACTGAGGGGATTCGCTCTATTCGGAATACTGATGGTGAATCTGCCCTATATGTACGAACCGATGTCGCAGGTGATGATCGGTGCAAAACCGGATGCCTCTGTCACTCACATTATAGCAGAATCATTTATTAAGTTCCTCTTTGAAGGCAAGTTCTATGTGATCTTCTCGATGCTGTTTGGCTTCGGGTTCTGGCTTTTTATGAACAAGAGAATGGAGGATGACTCCTCTCCCCTGCCGCTTTTCAGGAGGAGGCTATTCTTTCTGTTTCTTTTCGGAATAGCTCATGTAGCTCTGCTGTGGGCCGGCGATATTCTGGTTTTGTATGCTCTTTTCGGGTTCCTGCTTATTCTGTTCAGGAAGACCCCCGACCACAGGATAAAAAGGTGGGCAGTAGCAATGACCCTGATTCCGACGTTATTAACCTCGGTTATGTACCTTTTCATGTTGCTGGCCTCACGGGTACCCGAGGCAAAAGAAGCGATTGATGTCCAGTTGCAGGGCAACCAGATGGTGCTTACAGACATGGTAGAACGAGCTAAATCGGTCTACTCTTCCGGCAGTTTAGGAGAGATAATATCGGTAAGGATAGAAGAGTATATGACGCTCCTGAGCGGAAGTCTGCTGTTCTTCGGGCCTGTGGTCCTGGCTATGTTCCTGGCCGGATTCCTGATTGCACGAAACGGCCTGGTGAAAAGATATAACGATAACCTGCCTCTCTTTCTCAGGTTGTTCTGGTGGGGACTGGTGACGGGTGTGGTTACGAATGCGCTATATGCAATTGCTTTCCGGAACGCAGTCATGAGTAACCCGAATGTCTGGTCTCTCCTGGCAACAACAATGCATACATTCGGAGGGATATCGCTGGGACTCTGCTACATATCCGGCATAGTGATTCTCTTCATAAAGGGGCGGTCAGGCTGGCTGACCAGAAACCTGGTACCGGTTGGGCGGATGGCTCTTACCAACTATTTTATGCACTCAATCATCTCCGTAGTACTATTCCATTCATACGGCTTTGGTCTGTATGGAAAGTTTGAGATGTGGCAGGGCATCCTGCTGACATTTGTGATCTTCGCACTGCAGATATTGTTCAGTCGTTGGTGGCTTAAGCGTTTTCAATTCGGACCCCTTGAGTGGCTGTGGCGAAGCCTTACATACCTTAAGGTTCAGCATTAAATCAAAATATCGGCAGGTTTAAATTGTGACCACAATCTTCCCGCGGAAGCCTCCCTTTTCGGCCAGGGCGAAGGCTGAGCGAACGGAATCGAATGTGAAGGGACACTCGATTACGGGGATGAGCTTTTTCTCGGCCATCAGGCTTTCGAGTTCTGCGAAATCCTCAGGCAGAGCTCTCATATTTGCCGAGGTGAGTATGGTTCCAAAAAGAAGATACATTGGCAACGAAAGGAGGAACCTGGCCGGAGCAGGAAGTGTTGAAGCATATATACCTCCCCTGCGCAGAAGCCTCCTTATGCTGTTGAACGTCATGGTTCCATATGCGTCGAATATTGCGTCGAACTTTTGCGAAGTGCCGGTCAGTAGTGCATCACCATACCCTGCTGTTGAATCAGCCCCGAGGTTCCTGACAAAATCTTCATTCTCAGGCCTGCAGGTGGCAGTGACCAGCGCACCCCTGGCCCTGGCAATCTGAACGGCGAAGTGCCCTACCCCACCCGTTGATCCGTTAACCAGGACCGAGGTGCCTGCCCTGACCTTGCAGCGCCTGATGCCGTTAAGGGCGGTGAGGGCGGCGACGGGCAGAGATGCCGCTTCACTGAAGGTGACTCCTTCGGGAATCTTGCTTACCGCGTTCAGGTCTGCTGCCACGAGTTCGGCCAGAGACCCCTGTTTGCCGAAGATGACACTCACAGAGCCGTAAACCCTGTCTCCGGGGGCGAGGTGAACAACTCCTTCAGGAACCGACTTCACGATGCCGGCAAAGTCGGAGCCTACTATTTTCGGGAATTTCGATCCGGACAGGAAACGCAGGTCGCCCCTCTTCACTTTGAAGTCGACAGGATTGATGGAGGCCGCCTTAACCTCAACGAGTATCTGGTTCTTTCCGGGAACCGGGTCGGGCAGGTTGCCGATCAGCGATTTGTCGGGACCGCCATAAGCCATTGCGAAGTATGCTTTCATGGGAGGTTTGTTTTTACAAATATACAGTATAACAGTTGAATGGGGGGAAGGTTTAAGGGGGGGGTAAGAGGTATGAGGTATGAGGTGTGAGGAAGGAGATATCAGAATTTCAGGTTAACGATTTCAGATTTAAGATTTTGTATGGATGGACCTCCCTGCGGTCGAGAGGGGAAAATGGCGGGGGCGGAGGATAATGTTCAGTATTTTGCGTTTTTTGGACATATGATTTGTATTATTCAAAAAAATGGACATACATTTGCACTATGTCCAATATTCAGAAAAATATGAACATAGCTTATTTTGACCGGAACAAGCCATTCAATGAATTGCCCTTGCTGCCACCTTCAGGCGAACCAGAGAACGATACTGAAGTTCTTAAGAAACTTGTCTCGGCTTCACGCGCCCTGTCTTCGGTCAACACCGCGCTAAAAAGACTTCCGAATCCCTATATGCTTATCAATACAATAGGTATTCAGGAAGCAAGATCATCTACGGAAATTGAGAACATATTCACAACCGAGGATGAACTTTTCAAAGCTATATCAGACACCAGAAAAGAAGAGCAGGCTGATCGTGCCACCAGAGAAGTTCTCAGATACCGTGAAGCTTTGTGGGCGGGATATAATGTAATAAACGACAAGGGCCCGCTTAACATTGGAGTGGTGATTGATATCGCAAGTAAGATAAAAGACATAAATCTGGGTATCAGACCACCTCAGGCAAGAGTAGTTATCAGAAGAGGTGACAGTGAGTTCAGAGCAGGGGAGGTTGTCTACACGCCCCCACGAGGAGAAGGGGTGGTTGAGAAACTAATACATAATCTTTTTGACTACATCAACAATAATATCGGACCGGAAACAGACCCACTTGTAAAAATGTGCATAGCACATTACCAGTTTGAGGCAATTCACCCCTTTCAGGACGGAAACGGGAGAAGTGGTAGGATCTTAAACCTTTTATATCTTGTTCAGGCAGGTTTACTGACTCATCCTGTTTTATGTCTCTCAAGGTATATTATTGATAATAAAGACTCTTACTATCATTATCTTTCCGGAGTAACACAAAGAAGAGGCTGGAAGCAATGGATACTTTTCATGCTCGATGCAGTAGAAGCAACTTCCATTAACACCTGCAACAAAATAAATGATATTGCAGATCAGATGGCAGATACCTATGCATATGCCACCTCAAGATTAGGATGGTATAACAGGGATCTGAATGAGGCGCTCTTCAGTCAACCCTACATAAAGGCCCATACAGTTGGGGCTGTTCTGGAGAGAACATCCCGAACTACTGTAACGAAGTACATGGGCGAGCTGGTAGCCGCAGGCATTCTGTCTCCCAGGAAAGATGGTCTGGAGGTATATTATCTGAATAATGACCTTCTGAGGATTTTGGGTGGGGATTAGAAAGGGGCTGGGGATTTCATTCCTGTATTATTATAATATTTCAGGATTTAATTCCTGATAATTACTATATTTGTATAAATATTGCACGATAATGATAGAAAGAGTTCTGTTAAGTCAAATTTCGGAGGCTCTGTTCAAGGGCAAGGTTATTCTGTTATATGGGCCTCGGCAGACTGGAAAAACCACAATAATCCGTGAGTTGTTGAAAGATTTTCCTGACTCATCGCTCCTCTTAAATGCTGATGATCCTACTGTCAGACGGATTTTGGATACACCAAATACCGAGCAATTGCGTCAGATTATTGGAGGCTATAAGATTGTATTTGTAGATGAAGCTCAACAGATTAACTCTATAGGCAAAACAGCAAAGTTATTGGTTGATACCTTCAGTGGCGTTCAACTGATTTTGAGCGGCTCTTCCTCTTTCGATCTTGCCTCCGCAACGCAGGAACCACTTACAGGCAGAAAACGAACCTTCTTTATGTTTCCGGTATCGTGGATGGAATGGCAAAATCATACAGGGTTTGTCAGGGCAGAGCAGGATATTGAAAACAGGCTGGTATTTGGCATGTATCCCGATGTGCTTAACAATCCTGATCAACAGGAGGTTGTTCTCCGGGAAATCGCCGACAGCTATCTATACAAAGATGTACTGCTTTATGGAAACCTGAAGAAACCTGATGAAATAAGAAATCTATTGCAAGCTATTGCTTTTCAGGTCGGCAATGAAGTTTCATATAGTGAACTGGGCCAGATTACCGGTCTTGATCCAAAAACAGCAGAGCGGTACATCAGTATATTGGAAAAAGCATTCATTGTTTTTCGATTAGGCTCTTTCAGTCGTAATCTGAGAAACGAAATCAGGACAGGCAGAAAAATCTACTTCTACGACAATGGAATACGGAATGCTGTAATTGGTCAGTTACAGCCTTTATCTGTCAGGCAGGATACAGGTGCATTATGGGAGAATTTCATCATCTGTGAACGAAAAAAACGGAATGCTTACCAGCTTCATTTTGCCAATACATTCTTCTGGAGAACCACACAACAACAAGAAGTTGATTACATTGAAGAGTATAACGGTCAGCTGGCTGCTTATGAAATAAAGCATAATGAAAAGCGAAGAATCAAAATTCCAAAGACCTTTACCAATACGTATAATGCTAATATAGGTGTTGTTAACAGAATGAATTTCAGGGATTTTCTCCTATAGAAGATTGTTAACAGGACCGAATTCTATGATTCTGCCATGCTGCTCGACGTGGATGCCTCAGAGCACCGGGCTCAGCGCTTCCTTCCAATGAAGAAGGTATAGCCGTAGTATTCACCGTACCGCGAGAACAAATCTGCCTCGTGCCGCATGTTGGCTATGAATTCCTCTGCAACCTTATTTCCGCTGTGTTTTGCCAGAAACCGTTCCTGCGCTGCCGGTTGCGGCCGGTAAAACTCTTCGCTCCAGCATTCTCCCGGCAACATAAAGGCCGCGACGGGAATGTATCCGCAATTCTGCAGTATCGCCATCTGGTTGGGTACCGTATCGATGAACGGGTATTCGCTGTTCCAGAACTCCTCTATCTCAGCAGGCCTCTCAGGAGTAAACCAAGAAGCCTCCGAGACGGCAATGTAACCTCCCGGTTTGAGGAACCGGCGCCACTCTGTAAGTCCCTTTTCGAAGCCGATGTTGTAGATTGCCCCCTCCGACCATATCAGGTCGAGCGATTCATTATCGAAAGTCAGGGCCGTCATGTCGCCGGTGATGCCCCTTACCCTGTCACCAAGGCCGAGCTTCGCAGCATTTTCATTGAAAATCTTAATGAAATCGGGAAAAAGGTCGACGCCGGTGATTCTTCCCGGTGCGTTCTGCGCCAGCACCATTGTCTGGCCACCGGTTCCGCAGCCAATATCGGCTATGCGCGATTTTTCGGTCAGGTTGCCAATGAAGCTCAGAGCCCGCAGTGTTGATTCGCGGCTGCCGGGGCCCTGTCGCTCGAGCATCGAAAAGTATTCACATATAAGTGAAAAATCGAATTCGTGTATTGATTTTGTTTCGTCGTTCATGCTACAAAAGTAGGTAAAAGGTGTGAGGTATGGGGTATGGGGTATGGTGTAGTGTGGCTGCTTACGCAAGGAAAAAGCCCGGAGTTGGTTGTCCGGGCTTTTTCGGAAGCGTAAGGAAGTTATCAGAAGCGTTTTAGAATACCAACACGCACTGTGAGGTAGTTGTATTGCACATCCATGCCTTCGCCGGCTTCATCGAGATAGCGAGAAAGATTATTGTATTTGACCACAGGTGTAAGGCTCCAGGAGCGGCCGAGGTCGATATCAATGCCTCCTGCAACCTGAAAACCGAATCCATGACCACTGTCGGCCAGTATGTCACCCAGATCATTCTCCACTTCTATATGATTATAGATGGCTCCTCCCCTGACAAACCACTTTGTGGCATATCCGTCAAGCTGACGCTTGTACTGCAGTCCGAGTACATACCCGGTCTCTTCATAGTCCCTGTCCGTCAAAGGTGACCCTGTCGAGTTGCTGAACCAGTTGTAGCCCCAGCCGGCATAGATGCCTGCATTGGGCAATACCCTGAAATGAATGGCTCCGTCGTAGCCATAACCCGGCTTTAGACCGTCTACAAAATTGCGGGTTGCAATTGAAGGTCCCGCGCTAATCTCAATACCAAATCTCTTTCCGTCATCCTGTGAGCTGGCTGTGAGTGAAAGTGCTGCCAGAATTGCTGAAACAAATAATACTTTAGTTTTCATGTTGAATAGTTTTAAGTGGTTTATGTGTTTTGATGGGACGAAAGTATGGCTGTTCCATACGGTTGAAAACTCTTTGTTGACGAGGGCGATCATTGTCACGCTGACACGGAAGTTCAGCCCTCCGAATGTGAAAAGAGCCTTTTCAACATGGCAAAGACCTGCCTGATCACCTTTACAGTACGATTTTGCGCCTTCACCTTCCAAAAAGGCACATCCACCTTATTTGATTTGAGCAGGAGACGACTCAGCCGTACTTTTGGCGACAGAATCAACTTATAAACCTTAATTAATTCAATCGTCATGAACAAAACAATCTTCCTTATTGCAGTGGCCATTTTCCTGATGACCAATTCCTGCCTCAAGGAGCCAAACATCAGATTCGGGTTCGACACCCTTTTTGGAACCAGGTCACAGGGCATCTCGATTATGAATGTCAGCAGCAACACCAGAACGGTTACCCTGAAGGGTGATGTTGTCGTAACAAAAGGTGAAGTACTGGTAGAACTTATCAGTTCGGGCGATGAGCCAATCTTCTCCCGCACCCTGAAATCTCCGGGCAGCATGTATATTAATGAATCGTACCCCTCAGAAAAGGGCAACTGGAAACTGAAGTACAAAAGTCTCGATGGAACCGGGAGCATGAAGCTGCACCTTAGCACAGGAAACTGAAAAAGATTGCATTAAGAAAGTAGCTGGAGTTGATGAAGCAGATCAAGAAAATGGTGATTTATGCGCTTGTGCTGGTTTCAGGGCTTGTAATAGCCACACTCGTCTGGCTGGCTGTTATTAGCAAAGGTAAGCCTGAGGCTTTCAGAGACGAGAATGGAGACATTCTGGAAGGAAGCATCTCAGAAAAGACATTTGTAACTATCGGGGGCGTAAAACAAGGTATGTTCATTCGTACCCGGAGCAGCGACAATCCGGTTTTGCTTTTCCTGCATGGCGGCCCGGGCTTTCCGAACTACTTCCTGTTTGAAAAGTACAAGCCGGACCTCGAAGACTTCTTTACCGTTTGTTACTGGGAGCAACGGGGCGGAGGCCTCTCCTGGTCGCCAGAGGTAACAACTGAAAGCATGACCCTCAGTCAACTCACAGAAGACGCCATTGAGGTGGCAAACTACCTTCGTCGCCGTTTCAATAGAGATAAAATCTACATAATGGCCTGGTCGGGCGGAACCACCATCGCCCTGCCGGCAGTGTCGAAGGCTCCGGAGATTTTTCACGCCTATATTGCAATGGGCCAGATAGCCAGGCAGAGAGAGTCGGAACGGATTGCCTTCGACTTTATGCTGAAGAGATACACCGAGCTTAACGACCGGAAGTCGGTGAAGCTGCTGAAGAAGTACGGAAACCTCGAAACGGAGGCGGACCTTACAGCCTTTTACAATTCAGGTGTCCGTGACAATATGATGCACAAACTGGGAATTGGAACGATGCATAACATGCGGTCGGTGTTTAAGGATATCTTTTTACCCGTATGGAAATGCAGGGCTTACACCATGAAGGAGAAATACAATATCTGGAAATCGAAGCTGGCGTTTCTCCCAAAGACAGGCTTAAAGACCGAGACCCTCACCACCGATTTCATCAGCTCTTATCCTGTGGTTGATGTCCCGATATACTTTGTCAGTGGCAAATTCGACCTGACGGTAAATATAGATGTGTCACGAAATTACTACGATATAATTGAAGCTCCGCTGAAACGGTTTTACACGTTTGAGCATTCAGCACACGGTCCTCTGTTTGAGGAACCCGAAAGATTCAGGGGACTGGTAAGAGATTGGCTTAAGGAATAATCAGACGCCTGGAAACTTAAAGCTATTGGAATTATCTTTGGAACTAATAACAGATGAGATGGCAAAAATGAAAGAGATACAGACCAAAAATGAATTTCCATTTTCGAAAACAGTGAAAGTGCTGATCTTCCTTTCTCTGGGTCTGCAGCTGATCGTAGTATCGCAGATGTACTTCTTCAGGCCTGATCTCTTCAGCGATTTCCTACAGGTAGTGATACGGCTGTTTCGTGGATTCGTACTTACCTTCTTTGCAGGAGTCATACTGGTGTACCCCTGTATTTTCCTTGTCAGGCAGCTGAACCTGCGGTTTCCGTGGAAAGAGAACGCCGTGAGGCGGTTCCTGATTCAGTTTCCTGCAGCAGTTATTGCAGGGCTAGTGATTACCCCGGTGATCCTTCTGCCGGCGAGCCTGTTGTTCGGACTCGAGACCGACATCCAGACGATACTCAATAATGCCTACTACCTGGTGGTAATGAATCTTTTCCTGATGCTGATACTTGAGGCACTGATATATTTTGATGAAAGTGCACTGTCGAGGCTTGAGACCGAAAGGCTTCAGCAGGAGCTTCTCGACAAGGCAGAGTTATCTGTGGCAGAGAGTGAAAGGAGGTACAAGGAGTTGATGGACTTCCTTCCCCAGTCAATTTTTGAGCTTGACATAAGGGGCAATATTCTTTTTGTCAATAAGGCCGGAAAGGAGTTTTTCGGCATTACCATGCCTGAAGACCCGGAAGAGAAGGTCTCTGCCCTTCAGTATATGGCCGATGAAGACGTTCCTATGGTTATTGAGAACCTGAAGCAATCGAACCAGGGCATTAACACCCCGCCAAACGAGTACCACGTAAAGAGGCCCGATGGCTCGCTCTGTCCGGTACTGATTTATGGTTCCCCCATGTTACGTGATAACGAAGTTATAGGTCGGCGCGGGATAATAATCGACATATCTGAGCGCAAGAAGCAGGAGATGAAGATAATCAGGGCCAATGAAGAGCTGGAACGCATAAACAACAGCCTCGAGCAGATGGTCGAAGAGCGCACAAGGCAACTCACCGAGGCCAACACTCAGCTACTGAAGGTTCAGAAGGAGAACCTGCAGTCGCAGTTCGAGGTGCTGAAGCAACAGATGAATCCGCATTTCCTTTTCAACAGTCTGAATGTATTGTCGGGACTGATTGGCAAGGATGTTTCAAAGGCCCAGCTCTTCATTGATGAATTCTCACAGATTTACAGGTATGTGCTCGAGACGATTGAAAAGCCAGTTGTTACCCTTGCCATGGAACTGGGCTTCGTAAGGTCATATATCTTTCTGCAGCAGATCAGGTATGG
>CAYUOS010000099.1:0-12554 GCA_964446435.1 uncultured Rikenellaceae bacterium
AGAATGTATTTGACAAGGTTAAAGGTTCATGTTCATTTCTTATACTTACCCCTGAAGGTATCATCGCTGTACGCGACAAGCTCGGACGCACCCCGGTGGTAATAGGAAAGAAGGAGGGAGCCTGGGCTGTCGCCAACGAAACATCGGCTTTTCCGAACACGGGCTATGAAACAGAATATTTCGTCGGACCGGGTGAGGTAGTGTTTCTTACACCTGACGGTTTCACAAGGCTCAGGCCTCCAAATGAAAAGATGCAGATATGCTCATTCCTGTGGGTCTATTACGGATATCCGCCCTCATACTATGAGGGTATCAACGTTGAGGATTGCAGGGCGCGCTGCGGCGCAGCCATAGCACGCCGCGATACCGTTGAGGCCGACTTCGCCTGCGGAGTGCCTGACTCAGGGGTGGGGCACGCCGTCGGCTACAGTGAGGAAAAAGGCATACCATATAAGCGTGCCTATTCGAAGTACACTCCGACATGGCCACGAAGCTTTATGCCCCAGCAACAGAAAGACCGTGAACTGGTCGCGAGAATGAAGCTGATACCCAACAAGGCCATAATCGAAGGAAAGAGAATCGTTTGCCTCGATGACAGCATCGTCAGGGGAACACAATTGCGGGACAACACCCGGGAACTTCGAATGGCAGGCGCTTCTGCAATTCACATGAGAATAGCCTGCCCGCCCCTTCTCTTCCCATGCAACTTCCTCAACTTTTCACAGTCGCGGTCAACTCTTGAACTGGCAGCACGAAGAGCCGTCTCTGAGCTGGGTGGCACCGAAGGGGATATTGCCAGGTTCAGCGACCCTGATACTGCCGACTACGCAGCAATGGTTGAACGTATTGCAGGAAAACTTGAGATTGACACCCTTGTATATCAAAGACTTGACGACCTGGTGGAGGCCATAGGGCTGCCCGGGGAGAGACTTTGCACCCATTGCTGGGACGGAACAGGCTATTTCTAAACGGTATATAACAGAGTAAAACCTGATACAATGAAGTACATTGGTCCACACGTAAGCGCACAGGGAGGGGTTGAAAATGCCCCTTTGAACGCACATGAACTGGGGGCAAGGGCCTTCGCCTTCTTTACCAAGAACCAGAGGCAATGGTTTTCGGCTCCTCTGTCGGCCTCATCAATAAAGCAATTCAGGGATAATTGTGAAAAATATGACTTCAGGCCGTTTCAGATACTCCCACATGACAGCTACCTTATCAACCTTGGCAATCCTGACCCCGATGCACTTAAGAAATCAAGGTCATCATTCATTGATGAGATGAACCGCTGTCACCAGCTCGGCCTCGACCGCCTCAATTTCCACCCGGGAAGCCACCTCAACAAGGTGTCGGAAGAGGAATGCCTTAAGATAATTGCCGAATCGGTAAATATTGCCCTCGACAAAACCACAGGCGTAATCGCAGTTATTGAGAATACCGCCGGCCAGGGCACAAATCTTGGCTATCGCTTTGAACACCTCAGGTTCATAATCGACCTGGTTGAGGACAAGGAAAGGGTAGGGGTATGCCTCGACACCTGCCATTCCTACACTGCAGGCTATGACCTCAAGACCGAAGAGGGTTTCAAAAAGACATTCTCGCATTTTGATGAGGTTGTGGGGTTCAGGTACCTGAAGGGGATGCATATTAATGATTCGAAGAAGGATTTTGGAACCCGGGTCGACAGACATGACAATATCGGCGAGGGCTTCCTGGGAATCGACATCTTCAGAAGGATAGTAAACGATGACAGGTTCGACAATATGCCCCTGATTCTCGAAACCCCCGATGAAACAAAGTGGGCTGAGGAGATAAGGCAGTTATACGCTATGATGTCCTGATACCCACTGCTCCCTCAGATCAGTTTCATTTCGTGGTTTCTGCGGTATGCCGCAATCTTCTCCTTTGTAGCCCTGTAGCCTATCCTGAATATCTCTTCTGCTTTTGGCTGATCGAAGGCGTTGTACCTGCTGAGTTCAATCGGATTAATAAACAGGCTGAGCTTTCTCTGTTTTGCGGCAAGATCCTTTGTGACACTGAGATGAAAGGCCCGCTCTGCAATTGCTGTCAGTGAGCTGAAGTTGTTTCTCTCTCCCAGCGCATTTACATATGAACCTATCAGCATCCTGCATCTCTTTTCTATAGGCGCCACAGGCAGGTTGTCCATTACCCCGCCGTCTACATATTGATTGCCATTGATTTCAACCGGCCTGAATACCACAGGGATGCTTGCCGAGGCAATTACTGCCCTCAGCAACTCGCCGCTTTCAAAATACTCAACCCTTGCCTGATTGAGATTGGTGGCACTGACAACCAGGGGCAACTTAAGCTCCTCAAATCTTGTTGCCCTTAACACCTCTTTCAGCAGCCTTATCATTCCGGTCATCTTCAAAAGTCCATCCCTTGGCATAGTAAGCTTCAGGAAATCAAGCCTGCTGTTCTTTCCAAGGATGGCAAGTATCTCATCGGGTGAGTACCCGTCTGCATATAGTGCCCCGGCTATGGCACCCGCACTGGTGCCTGATATGATATCAGGATAAATACCCTCTTCATTCAATGCCTTCAGCACACCAAGATGAGCGTAGCCCCTTGCTGCACCTCCACTCAGCACCAGGCCGGTGGCCATTCTGTCGGGTTTGCTTTCGGAAGTCATAAGTGTGATATGAGTTGGCCTATAAAGTTAGGGAAATTATGAGTGACAAGAGTGAACTTAAGTGGCTAAAGCGAACCGGGCAGTTCAGATTTCATAATTATCACAGATTGATTGTGTATGTGAGTTTAAGGAGACAGAGATGGAAAGCATGGGGAATGGTAAAGTTTCCTAAATTTACGCCATACAGAAAAACCACATATATGCAATTTGTAGTAATAGCCTATGACGGCACCGACAAGGAGGCCAATGAGCGCAGAATGAAGGCCAGACCGATGCACCTCGAAGCGATGGAAGAGCTGCGCAGAAATGGAAATTTTCATTATGGCGGGGCAATACTTGACGACAACGAACAGATGGTCGGCTCTGTGGTTGTCTGTGAGTTTCCCGGATGGGACGAAATGGAGGCCTGGCTCGAGAATGACCCTTATGTGACAGGCGGCGTATGGCAGAAGATTGAGGTAAAGCCCTTCAGGCTGGCAAAATTCCAGTGATCAGCAGACAATATTTTGGTCTTTTTCTTTTAAGGGCCTACGGGGCAATAATAGATGCACGCCAGCCGTCAGAGGTTTTTTCGAAGACCTGGCGGTTGTGAAGCCTGTGTTCACCCTCCTGCCAGAATTCATATCTTTCGGCCGTGAGCCTGTAGCCACCCCAGTGCCTTGGCTTTGGAATCTCATCACCGAATTTCTCCGTGAACCTCTCCATTCTCTGCAAAATGGTAGTCATTGAGTCGATTTCACTGCTTTGATTCGAAGCCCATGCACCCAGCTTACTCATCCTGGGCCTTGTTGCAAAATAGGCCTCCGACTCTTTCTGAGCTATTTTAACAACCCTGCCCTCGATGCGTATCTGCTTCTGCAGATGTGGCCACCAGAAGAGCAAAGCCGCCCTGGAATTCGATTTAAGTTGTAATGATTTGGTACTGTTGTAGTTGGTGTAGAAAACAAAGTCATCATCCTTGAATTCCTTCAGCAACACCACCCTGGCCGAAGTACGTCCGTCAGCAGACGAGGTTGCCAGCACCATCGCTGCCGGATCACCAAAAACAGACAGATTGCCCTTTACAAACGCAACATTCTCCTTATACCACTCCTTGAAAATCTTTGATGCCTCCTTCATAGTATTATTACGCTCAACAATTAAACCTAAAACCTATACGCCTCTACGCCCTTTACGCCTTTTACGCCTTTACGCCTTTTACGCCTTTTACGCCTTTTACGCCTTTTACGCCTTTACGCCCTTTACGCCTCTACGCCCTCTACGCCTTTTACGCCTCTACGCCCTTTACGCCTCTACGCCCTCTACGCCTTTACGCCCCCCCTTCTATCGCCAGCGCCGCCGCGCCCAGAATAGCCGCGTCAGACTCCGGTAAAGAGGTGCTGATTATCCTGAAGCTACCCCGGAATGCATGCATCACCATTTTATCTATATGCCTTTCCAGTGGCGCTGTAAGCAATTCACCGGCCCCGGCAAGACCGCCGGCAAGCACAATAGCCTCCGGACTGGTAAACAGTACGGCATCTGCTATCGCCCAGGCCAGCATCTGAGCGGTAAGGTCAAACGCCTCGATAGCCAGCCTGTCGCCTTCGCGTGCATGTATGGCAATAAGACGTGCGCTGAGCTCTTCACTCCCTGCCTGCCTGAGGCTGCTTTTTCGGTCTGTCTCCTCGAGCAGGGCCCTTGCTGTTCTGACAATTCCGGTTGCAGAGGCATATGCCTCAAGGCACCCCCTTCTTCCGCAGCCACATGGCCTTCCATCCCTGACCATTATCAGGTGACCCATCTCACCGGCCAGTCCCGTATGTCCATAAACTACCTTTCCGTCAACGACGATACCGCTTCCCACGCCGGTGCCGAGAGTAAGCATTATAAAGTGTTTAAGACCTCTGGCCGACCCGAATATCATCTCCCCAACCGCAGCGGCATTCGCGTCGTTTGTAACAGTTACCGGAACCCCAAGGGCCGTCTCCATGTCGCTCTTGAGGTGCAGCACCCCCTTCCAGACAAGGTTGGCAGCATCTTTTATCTCACCGGTGTAGTAGTTTGCATTGGGCGCACCGATGCCTACCCCCTGCAGTATAACACCGGCTTCTGAAGTCATTTTGCTGATTTCAGAGGCCATTCTGTCTGTAAACTCGTTGAAGGTGGCAAAGGAAGCCGTTTTGAAAGACATCCGACCCGCTATCGCTCCGGAATGGCTGACCAGTCCGCACACGGTGTTGGTTCCCCCGATATCGACTCCTGCCACAAATTTCTCATGCTGCATATTCATCGTGTTTAAAGTCATACCTCTTTAAGCAGGGAGGGTTTGTCCATGGCTGTTATTTATCGTCGCTGAGGCGGTTTGGCCCTCAGTCTTTCATCCTTTACATTTTTAACCGAAATATCCCAGTCCTGCGACACATCCCAGTTGCTCTTAATGTCGAGCTCGTCGGGATAATAAGAAACCTTTTCCGGTTGCAGGTGCTGCGCGAAATTACCTGGTGTCCATGCACCATTTCCATCGGTGTCGTATATCACCTTCAACCTGTAATTGCCGTTTTCCACGAACCTGAACACCGCCCTGCCGGGTGATTCAACCCTCTGCTCCATAACAATAGTTTCGCGTGTATCAAGCAGTTGCACCACCACGGTCCCCTCGTAACCCGTCAGGTTTGCAGTAAAGGTTCCATACGACTCCATCGTCCGTACCCTGAAACTTAACAGTGTGGTATCATTGGTCTCGCCATAGATCGACACCAGCGCGCCGGGCAGTAACTGCAGAACATACTCAGCGCCCTCTTCGAGTTTCTGTTCTATCACGATTTTCCGGGGAACCAGGGGGTCGAACAAGGGTGTGTGCGGCAGAAGCAGTCCTGTTGTATCACCGGGCCGCGAGATGGTCATCAGGCTGAAATCAGCAACTTCCAGCGGGGCGTTGGGGATTAAGATGATATCCCTGCCCGGAGGAATGCCGGCCCTTGCGGCGTTCGACACTATCTGAAGCGCCCTGGCAGGTGGGGCTCCACCTCGCGGGGTTCTGGGCTGAATGAACCTCATCGGAATGGTGTCGGTCTTGCTGATTAAACCACTGTCGGGATGGCTGAAGGGATAGGTTATTACTGTTTCGATTATCTGCGAATTATATACCGCGCTGTCTGTAAGCCATATCCTGAGGGTATCCCTTGCCCTGCTCCACTCAGTGAAGTAATCTTCTTTGGTAAGACCTGTAGCCTCGAACCTGAAATCAAGGGTGTCGGGTGGCAGCGACAGAAAGTATTCCAGCTGCCTTGCTTCCCTCCTTGCTGTTGATGCAAGGAAATACCTCTCCTGTTTTGCCTTGAATGCATACAGAACGTGCTGAGGCTCGTGCTTGCTTGTGGGCGGCTTAAGCAGGGTGTCGTGTTCATGCAGGTCTGTTTCATCCTCGTGAATGTGAATTTGATGATCGTGCACCAGCGTGTCGGCATCGAACGGAAGATTCGTTTCCACAGTCACGCGCACCGTGTCTGCCATAAATGCAAACCTCTCATCTGCAGGTTCATACTTTCTGTTGTTATTCATATCCTCGAGGGCATAAATCCTGTAGGTTCCCGCACGAAGATTATTGACCCTGAAATAACCGTTTTGATCGGTCATTGAAATATAGTCGGGGATAACCGTTTTTGGGGCCGTGTCGGAAAGGTTCGAGTGCAGCATTATCATCATGCGCGGCGGAACCTCGAGGTTAAATGCATCATAGACCCTGCCGTCGAGCATCAGCGAGTCGATAAAGTCGCCCGTCGAAAACACAAACTGAAAGTTTTCAAGTATGTTGCCCTCGTTCAGATCCCTGATGGCATCCTGAAAATAAAGGGTATAGGTCGTGCTGTCGCGTAGCTTCTCGTCAATCGATATTACGATGCTTTTACCTCTGATTGATATATCCGGACGTTTTTCGACAGGGGGAGAAATCATGAACTTCTCCTGTATCTTATCGAGTACTACAAACTCGTTGAAGGTAATGGTTATAGACTTTGACGTAAAATTTGTTGTTCCGTTCAGGGGAACAGACCTTACCACTTCAGGAGGGGTGGTGTCTCGTGGTCCTCCCGAAGGAGAGCCCTGCTTGGCACAGGCGCCGGCGGCCATGATTATTATCACTGCCAGGTGGTTTCCGTATGTTGAAAGTCTCCTCATCTGTTGCCCTGCAGGCTGAAAGGTACAAACTTACATCTAATTTTTTTTTAATCCACGTCCGGTCATCGCACTGTCAGAAATACTCTGTTTTAATACATATTTCATACCTTTGGCTGTTGCAAATATTAAAAGGTATGATATTTCAGATAATTCCGTGGGACGTCGACCCGGTTATTCTACGGCTCGGACCCCTGGCAATCAGATGGTACGGCGTTCTGTTCGCATCAGGATTCCTCTTTGGTTACATCATAATGAGGAAGATGTTCAGGAATGAGGGAATAAGCGATGAGGTTCTCGATCGGCTTACAATCTATATGGCTGTAGGAACCATCGTTGGCGCGCGGCTCGGACACTGTCTGTTCTACGAGCCGGCATATTACCTCAGCAACCCGTTGGAAATACTCTATATCTGGCATGGCGGACTGGCAAGTCACGGCGCCGCAATCGGTATCCTGATCGCTCTCAGGATGTTTGTGAAGAAGGAGAAAAAAACAATGCTGTGGGTACTCGACCGTGTTGTGATTGTTGTCGCCCTTGCAGGCGCACTGATACGCCTTGGCAACCTGATGAACTCTGAAATATATGGTGTTGAAACCACCCTGCCCTGGGGATTTGTCTTTCTTCGCAACGGCGAGAATTCTCCGAAGCACCCCACGCAGATATACGAAGCCCTTGCCTACCTGGCAACTTTTGTGTTGCTGCTACGCATCTACTGGAGCAGGAGAGGAAAGATTATCACAGGCGTGAACTTCGGCATATTCCTTATTCTGGTGTTTGCCTCAAGGTTCTTCATAGAATTTGTCAAGGAAGACCAGGTGGGCTTTGAGGCTGCAATGAAGCTTAACATGGGTCAGTGGCTAAGCATACCGTTTGTTCTGGGAGGGCTGCTGATACTGATCTACAGTTTTCGTCAAAAACCCCTGTCAAAGACATAAACCAATCTCTTTCACATCTGATATCTCTTTTGCCCTCAGCCCTCCGCTCTGAGCCCTTATACGCCCTTCTTTATCAGTATACCGTTATAGAGAACATCAAGTATGGCCTCAAGACGGCTGTCCATGTCCTGTTGTCTCCTTTTCCAGAAGAGAGGAACCTCGAGACCCTTCAGTGCTGTCTGTATTGCCATGGCAGTGAATTCGCTGTTGGTGGCCCTGAAGCAGCCCCGGCGGATGCCTGTATAGACAATAAGCCTTAATATTGCCAGCTCTTCACGGTCGTACTTTTCTCTCACCTTCTCGATGAAATCGAAGTGGTCGAGCTCCTTGTCAAATATGGCATTATAGTAGTTGGCGAGTTTTTCGAACGACTTCATCCTAACAAAAACATATGCCCGCAGTTTTTCTACCGGTGAATCTGCCGTCTTTATTGCCTTAGTAAGCAGATTTCTAAGGGTATTGGCCTCATAAAGCACTACCGCCTCGAAGATCTCCTCCTTGCTCTGGTAGTAGTAATAAAGCGAACTTTTGCCTTTGTTAAGGGCCTTGGCTATCTCGTCCATCGTGGTCTTCCGGAAGCCGTACCGACTGAAAATATGACCGGATATTCTGATGATCTTTTGTCTAAACAAGTCTTTGTCAACCATATAGCCTGAACTGAGTATCAAGAAACTTTCCTGACACAAATATATAATTAAATTCTTTAATATGTTCGTTATAGAATAAAGCGGTCGATTATTCGAAAAATGTAAAGAAACGGTAAACGGAGGACGGTAAACGGAGGACGGAACCGAGCCAAAGGCGAGCTCGCGACCGAAGGGAGCAAACCAGCAACCAGCAACCAGGTACCCGCATCCCTCAAACCCATAATCCTCTATGCCCTTCTACGCCCATATTATTTTGCATTCCCTCCCATTACGGTTGTTTTTCCAAATATTTGTATTTTTGTGGGTTATTATTTCTGAACAAACAAAAATCAGCTTTAAGGGGAACTGACAATCAGGCAGCAGTTTTATGGAAGGAGTAGTAAAGTTCAATTGTCACTGGAATCAGTCTGGTGTAATTATCAATGATGAGCAGTACGAGATACTGAATTATTGGCGTGAGGTGTTGTTCAATATGGATCTGATAGGGGCGTATGAGAACGGAGTGGGTTTCGGGAACCTCAGCATGAGGTCGGGCAACAACAACCAGTTTGTGATAACGGCATCGGCAACCGGCGATATTCCGGAGCTCGAACCGGGGCATTATGTTCGGGTCTCTTCGGTAAACATCGACGACAACGCTGTAATGTGCTCTGGCCCGCTCAAGGCATCATCAGAATCACTAAGTCATGCAGCGATTTACATGTCCGATCCCGGCACCAATGCCGTGGTACATGTTCACGACATTGATCTTTGGGAGGAGCTGAAGGATAAAGTTCCAACGACCTCTCCTGATATGGAATACGGCACTCCGGGCCTTGCAAGGGAGATACAGCGTCTCTTCAGGGAATCGGACGTCTTTGAGAAACGGATTATCATTATGGGCGGCGATCGCTCCGGCATCATTACCTTCGGACACGACATGGACGAGGCAGTAGGTGTTCTGATGCAGTATCTTAAGAAATAGGTACCTGGTACCTGATCGAGCGTAGCGAGCCCTCTTCCTGTCACCCGGTACCCAATACCTGATACCCTTGAAATTATTCTTGCATATTCCGATACAATTATTTAATATTGCAGTCCGATTTTTCATCGGGGGCCCATAGCTCAGCAGGTTAGAGCACCTGACTCATAATCAGGGGGTCGCTGGTTCGAGCCCAGCTGGGCCCACAACAAAACAGAGCGAGAGCTGCAACTCTCGTTTTGTATTCTCCAAGCCAACACTATCTTTAAAACTTCACCGCAGCGGTAAGCTAAATTATAGCTTATGATTGTTTTACAACCGAACGCATCGATATCTCAAGCCGGGATACCTTAACCCCCAGGCCTGTGCAAATATGGCTTACCATATTATCAGCTTGAGGCTGATTTTAGCTTTGTGCTTTCTTGTATTTCAAAACCTGATAGTTATTCCTAAACCCATTGACATCGGACTGGTTGTTCTGTAGTCGAATTGTTTTATTGCTAACTCAGCACCGGCCATCCTTTTTCCTCCGACAGCCCATAAGGGTATACCAACAGCATTACAGGTTATACCAACAAGGCTGCCAAACCCTATAATTAAGAAGCCCCGTATAAGGTTACTCGAGTCAATATGCGGATCATCAGGTTCTTTTTTCGGTACAGGGGTGTTTATCAATATAACTCCGGCAACAATACCCGTTGCAAATACGCTGGTTCCGCCAATCGTTAACACCTTTCCGGTGTTTCTCATTTTTATGGCATTATCCCTGTACAGATACACCTGTTCAACGCTCAAAGTATCAAGGTATATTTTCTGTGCCATCGAGGTGATAGCCCCAAATGATAAAAAAAATATCAAAACGGTTTTTTTCAAATGAAAAGGAGATCTTTTAATGTTCATCGACTTGTCTTTATAACAAAGTTATACCGAAATAAATCTAAAGTCAAATAAATCGTGTTCGTGCAATACCAGATATCGGGCAGATGCTCTGCACAATACCATCTTGCGGGTTAAACGCAGTCCAATTTTGATTATCAGAACCTCACAGCAGCGGTAAGCTGAATTATCGCGCATGATTGTTTTACAGCCGAACGCATCGATATCTCAAGCCATGATACCTTAAATCCCGGTCCTGCGAACGGCAAGACCTCCTTGTGGGGATTCAGGCCACCGGAGCAAATAATGGTATAGGTTCACCCCACCCCTAAGGTTCCGGTCGAACGACTGACTAAAAGTAGTTACTGCAACAAAAAGAGGCAGAAGAGAAATTGACAGTCTCTTATTCAGTTCTCCCGATTTAGTTTGGCTCATGTATGAAATTCAACATTAGATAAGTGGGAATGCCTGTACTAAATACAGAAATCATAAATTTGTGTCCGGTTCTGATTAGTCAAGGCATTTGAAACTTAACCGAAAATGAGTTTGCCAATATCAAAAAAGAAGAAACCAGATCCTCTCGAGACACCGTGCAAGAAGACGATGTACTATTCGCCTGAGGAGGCACAGGATATGATTGATTATATCATTGAGAACCGCGGCGGTCCGGACCTACACTCATACAAATGCTCGGTATGCGGATTCTGGCACCTCACCAGAAAACAGACTACTTGATCACCTGTCCTTGCCGGGGTTGGCTAAATTAGCTATATTTGGTCGTATATAGTATAGAATGACCGAACCAAACCTTACCAGACATGAAAGAAGATAGTACAAATCCCCGGATAGGTTACATGACACAAACAGTAGCCAGGCTTTTCCCGGTTAACCTGGTACTGATAATTATTGTTGCAATGGTTTTATACACCAGATGCAGGGAGGCCGAGCCGGAAGACGAGAAGCCCGCTCTGCTGGATATGGGTTATCTGCTTAATAATAAAGATCTTCAGATTCTGGGTGAGCTGCTCTTTTTCGATGAGAACCTCTCCGATCCGCCCGGACAGTCATGCGCCACCTGCCATGGCCAGGATGTAGGCTGGACGGGCCCCGATTCAGATATTAACCGTGATGCCGCCGCATATGCCGGTGCCTTACATGATCGACAAGGAAACCGAAAACCACCGACAGCGGCATATTCCACATACAGCCCACTCTTTCACGCCATTGTTGAAGATGGAGAGATCCTTTTTGTAGGTGGTAATTTCTGGGACGGACGCGCCACCGGTTATATCCTTGGAAATGCTGCCGCCGATCAGGCCCAGCAACCCTTCACAAATCCTCTTGAACATAACATAGCCGATGCAAAGGGAGTTGTGGATAGGGTCATCAAATCGGCCTACGTTAATCTCTACAGGAAAGTGGCTGTTGAAATATGGAATAACCCTGATATTACCGCCTGCGATGATGTTCATCTGCAGTTTGGAATAATTGGCCTTGCGCTGGCAGCCTTCGAGCATTCCGAAAAGGTGAGTCCGTTCACTTCAAAATTTGACTACTACCTGAGGGGAGAGGCAGAACTGACCGACCAGGAGAAGTGGGGCATGGATCTGTTTGCAGAAAAGGGCCTTTGTGCCGACTGCCACCCGATGGATATTCTCAAGGATGGAACACACCCCTTGTTCACCGATTTCACTTACGATAACCTTGGCATTCCAAAGAACCCACGCCTTCCTTTCTATTCGATGCCTCCGGAATTCAATCCTGATGGCGAAAACTGGATTGACCCGGGTCTGGGGGATTTCCTGAAACAGATGCCCCATTATGCCATGTTTGCAGATGACAACTTTGGCAAGCACAAGGTTCCGACACTCAGAAACGTTGACAAAAGGCCATACCCCGAATTTGTTAAGGTGTTTGGCCATAACGGGTACTTTCAGAGTCTCGAGGAGATAACCCATTTCTATAATACACGGGATGTATTGCCTGCCTGCGAGGATATTGCTGATCCAAAGCCTGGAGTAAATTGCTGGCCAAAACCAGAGGTTAGTGAAAACATGAACACAGAAGAACTGGGTGACCTGAAGCTAACGCCTGAAGAAGAGGCAGCAATTGTGGCATTCATGAAGACACTTTCAGACGGGTACGTGCCTGACAAAAGGAAATAATACTTGCTCTTTTGTAACATAAACATATTCAGCGACGTAAAAGGTACATACCAAAAAACCGTTGATCATGAAAAAGCTAACAAGATTCATTTTCCCGATAATTATGGGAGTCATTCTTTTTTCACTGTATGGCTGCAAAAAGCTCAGTGATGATGAGTT
>CAYUOS010000100.1:0-12261 GCA_964446435.1 uncultured Rikenellaceae bacterium
ACGACGCGGTAGTATATAACATATTTCTGTCCTATAAGGTAGGTAATTGCCCTGTCACCATAGTATGACCATGCTATCGCTGTAGAGAAGGCAAACAGCAGCAGTCCTATTGACACAATGTACTTTCCGCCTTTTCCAAGTATACTGCGGCTAAAGGCCAGGGTTGTCAGAGGCGCGCTGTGTACCAATGACTTACCGGCAACAGTCACCGCTACTGCTCTATCAAGCCTTCCTCCGTTAATATTAAGGCTTCCCGTGTAGGGTGTTCTGCCCACCGAATAAACAACATCTTCAGCTGTTGACCTTGAGTTGATGAGAGTGATATCACTGTTCTGCATTACGCCATCGACAATTGTAAGGGTGCCTGTAAAGAGTGGAAGGGTCTTTCCATCCTTTTTGGCCAGGTGCATAGACAATGCCTCAATGTCAGCGGGATCCTTATCGTTATAATAGCCGACCACATACTGCATGTCAGTTGTCTGGAACTGGTTCTCAACCTTGTCATTCCATGTATCAGAAGCTATTATCACAAGTCCTGTCAGAGTGCATATACAGATGGTATCGATAAAAGGTGCAAGTATTGCAACCATTCCAGCAGCTACAGGCTCCTTGGCCTTTGCTGATGCGAATCCTATCGGCGCTGAACCCTGACCGGCCTCGTTCGAAAACAACCCGCGGGTTACACCTCTGTTAATGGCGAAGGCAACTGTCGCCCCCATGAAACCTCCCGAAGCAGCAGTCCCGGTAAATACTGTACTGAATATTGATATGAATGAGGGAATGAAGTTCGTCATATTACTGAATATAACCAGCAGGGCTCCAATCAGGTATGTTACTGCCATAAAAGGTACAAGGATCGAAGTAACGGCTGCAATTCTCTTTATTCCACCTATGATTACAAGTGCCAGAATAACTGAGAGGACTGCTCCGGTTACGATCTGATTCAGTCCGAATGTTGTAAAGAGCGAATTGGAGATTGAGTTTATCTGTGGGAGACTTCCCGTGCCAAATGTCGAAAGCACTGTTGCAATGGCGAAAAATCCGCCCATAAAGACTCCTGTCTTGATGATCTTTCCGCTTTTGGTCTTGATGTTCAGCTTTTTCTTCATGTAATACATCGGGCCGCCCGATATTGAACCATCAGGGAGGATGTCACGATACTTGTGTGAGATTGAAACCTCAACAAACTTTGTACACATGCCGACTGCGGCGGTAACCATCATCCAGAAAAGTGCAGCAGGCCCGCCAAGGTGAATGGCCAGGGCAACCCCTGCAATATTTCCGGTACCGATCGTACCTGAGAGAACTGTTGCCAGCGCCTGAAAGTGAGAGGTGTCACCTACATCGTTCTTGTCCCGGTATTTGCCGGCAAGCACCCTTGCCGCATGACGGAAGAAACGTATCTGTGGGAACCCAAGGTAGAAGGTGAAGAATACACCGATGCCGAGAAGTAAAATTATAAACCAGACGTGCCCGCCGATATAGCCATCAAGCATCGTCAGAAAGTCATTAATCTTTTGCATAATACTATCTTTTAGTCAGGTTAGTGATTTCAACGGTTAAGCGACAAAATTAAGAATTCTGATGATTTCGCAGACATTAATGTTATAAAGCATTCTGTCTGCCTGAATAGAATGTAGAGAATATCTGCTGAGCTGCCGGAGTAGCCTCATCAAACAACCTGCTGCGCTCATCTTCAATTGTTTTCAGGAGGGCTGCAACATTTATCCCGGTCCCTGTACTGTTGCCGGCTGCTGCAATATGCATGGCTACAGACAAATCATTGCATTTGCCCAGGGTGGAACCAAGGGCATCAAGTTCAGCATGTATCTTTCCGAAATGACCGGGATTGTAATCAGCAAAAAAACGCACCTGGTACAAAAGGTCCTTCACCCTCTTCCTGAACTCATGAATGGCCTCCGGACTTCTTTTTTTAAGCGCAATGTGAAACTCGCCCTCTGATCTCAGAAAGGAGTTCCACAGGCCATCGAGCAGTACCTCCCTGTCTATATTTCCAAGACTCAGAAATCCTGCCCGGTACCATGCCCTTCTGAGTCTTTCTGAGGCTTCTGCTGCAATTGTCAGTTTTGCTGCATGGCTGTCAGGAGGTGGCACGACCTGTCTTGAAACTGATTTCAACCAGTCAACTGTTGCCATATTGAATATATCAGGATGCTTCTTCGCCAATGCCTTAAGTGTTTTTCTGAGTACATCGGCTTCACGACTATGGCTGAAAAGGGCTGAAATATCTCTCAATGCAGCATTTTCCCGTCTGTAATAGGATGAACCCGGAGAGACCCTCAGAAGCTTGAGAATCGCCCTGGCCTTCTTCATGTTCACCCTTATGTCATGAACTTCCTTTGGTCCGGGGAACCGGCCCTCGGGTATCATGGCTTCGCTTGCACCCAGGAGTGACTGCAGTGTTCTCTTCAGATGACGCCCTGCCGAAGCCGATAACGACTCTGAATCCCCGGGCGATATCAGGAGAGACTCTGACATAATCACCTGAAGTAGCTCAGACCGAGTTCTGCAATCTTTTCAGGAAGAGGCTTCGATGTGGCTTTATCCCAGCCACGGTCTTCATAGTATTTTGCCACTGTGCCTGCAAAGCTTTCCCTGTTAACTACGGCGCCTGCTGCCGGACCGTGGGTGAATGGCTCAGTATAGAAGCGTTCGGGAAGTATATCATCATTACTGGTGAATCCTTCACGGTAGTTGAAGAGCTTTTCGAGGTTGAAGATCCTCTCACCGGCCATCAGAAACTCCTGTTCACTCCACTCAAGGCCGGTAATGGCACTTAAAAAATGGCGGTAGTGCAGATCATTGCGGAACCACGAAGATGCAAAGCTGCACGTACCCAGCGAATCGCGCAAAGCCATGTTGTCCTGTGCCGCTTTGCTTCCCCCTGCAAGGTGGCATGCCCCCCGTGTTGACATTGTGTATGTAATGCCGTAGCTGTTCGGAGAACGGTGCACATTCCAGGCAGCAAGCTCATGCCCCTTGACGTGAATTGCGAAACTCTCAGACCCCTTGCCAATATCCTTTGCCAGATACTTCACTCCCCTGCATGCCTTTTCACCCACTCCCTCACGATAAGCGATCTTTCTCAGCATTTCAATGGTACCGTCAACACTGCCCCACTTCAGGTCAATGCCATCGAGATAGTTTCGGTCTATAAGTCCCTTATCATAACACTCCATAAGGAAGCCAATCACATTTCCTGCAGAGATTATGTCAATGCCATAATCATCGCCGTCGTAGATTGCTTTTTGCAGGCCGTTAAGGTCTGATATAAGGAGGTTTGCGCCCAGCATGGTACCAGTCTCATATTCAGGGCCATCATGCACGAAGGTAGCATAGGCTCCCTTGGCGATCCCGCTCTTCTTGCAGGCGAGCGGACAAGTGAAGCAGGCAAAGTCACGCTTCCATATTCTCTCACGGTTTGGCAGGGTTCCTATCTTTTCAACCTCTTCAAAGGTCCCCTCACGAAAATTCTTTACTGCCTGAGTTCCGTTGTTGCTGCTAGAGGTAATCATATCGGTAGTGCCTCCCGACCGCCAGCGCTTTACGCTGTTGTCAAGTTGTGCAAACGTCTCTCTCGATTTGTCGATAAGTTCGAGAAGCTTCGCATGTTCGGCTACTGCTGGTTGTCGCGTACCCCTTACAGCTATCGCCTTCAGGTTCTTCGATCCCATAACGCAGCCTGTGCCTCCTCTTCCTGCAGCCCTTGCCGCGGTGTTTATCACGCAGGCCAAAGGTACCAGGTTTTCACCTGCCGGTCCTATATAACAGGATTCAAATCTCCTGTCACCCAGGTCGCGGATGAACTCGACATCAAACTGGTCTGTCTTCATGCCCCAGTATTTAGAGGCGTCACGAACCTCCACCTTGTCATCTTCAATAAAAATGTATGATGGTCTCCTCGCTTTTCCAATCACCAGCAACCCGTCATAGCCGGCGAACCTAAGTTCGGGTCCGAAAAACCCGCCCATATTGGAATAGGCTATTCCTGACGCGTGCTTGTATGGGGAATTCAACGGAGAGGTGCGTGGAGATTTCGTTATCACGCAGGTACGTGATGAATTCGGTATCGGCAATCCGCAGTAGGGCCCCGGCATGAAAAGCAGCGGGTTTTCAGGTGATAGCGGATTGAGACCGGGTTTCCTGATCCTGTCGGTCAGTATCTTCATTCCAAGTCCCCTGCCTCCGATGAAATTCTTCAGGTCCTCATCGGGTATATTTATTACCCTCGATCGTCTGTTGGTAAGGTTTACCTCCAGCAGTTTTCCGTAATAACCCTTCATGATTCCGCTATTTATACTGTTACGAGTTTGATTTCATAGTACTTCTCAATCAGCCTGATTGCAATGTTGTCGGGGGTCATGTTGCGAAACTCACCATCGAGTGTGATCTCCTGGTAGCTCAGTGCTCCGTACGGACAGTTTCTCACGCATGCCGTACGGCCGCCGCAGAGTGTGCATATCCTCTCCGGCTTGCCTGTCTCTGCGTTGAGGGCTATTACCCCTCCTCGGGTTGAGGCACAAACCTCAGCACAGGCACCGCAGGCAATGCATCTGTCACGGTCGACCCTGATGGTAAAGAGCTCAGGATCCCTGTAGAGAGCTTTTCTGCCCGTTCCGGGTTCCGGGCCAACCGGGCATGCCTGTATACAGGGCACATCACTGCAAAGAAAACAGGTAACGGGTACGTCGACGTCGGGATTATAATGCCAGACCCTGATATTTGATTTTTCAGGGTTTCCGAGACCCCTGAGCCTCTCGCCGTTGACCTCAACCCTGTTCTGTACAGATGAACAGACTGTTTCACATGTCCGGCAACCGGTACATTTGTCAAAGTCGACAAAGATTGCCTTTACCTGGTTCTGCCCGGTTATCTGTGCACCGATAAGCCCTACTCCCCGGAACATTGCAATTGCTCCGGCCCCGATTGAGATGTTTCGGACGAACGCTCTTCTGCTTTGATATTCTTTCATAGCCATGCTTCAGGTGTTTCGTGTTCCAAACGAACCAAATTTAATGAAAAAGTAACAATAGGTTCACTATGGCTATTCCTTTTTGTCCTTTTAAATCAATAAATTTGTTTCCATAAAATACCGGAATGATGATTAATAAAACGACGGGCCAGAAGATTGGGATTCTTACCGCCGGGGGCGATTGCCCCGGAATCAACGCGGCAATAAGAGGTGTGGGCAAGACGGCAATTGTTAAATACAATATGCAGGTCATGGGAATATCTGACGGATTCACAGGCCTGATAAACAAAGAGTTCACTGAATTGAAAGAGGGCGACCTCTCAGGGATACTAACCCTGGGAGGAACTATACTTGGAACATCACGCGAGAAGCCTTACAAGGGCAATGGCAAGGGAAAACCTGATCTGAGGAAACCCCTGCTTATCAAGGAGCATTATGAGCAGATGGGTCTTGATTGCCTGGTCTGTATAGGAGGAAACGGAACCATTAAAACAGCTCATCTTCTCGCCAAAGAGGGGTTGAATGTTGTGGGTATTCCGAAGACTATTGATAATGACGTTTGGGGCACTGACAGAAGTTTTGGCTTTGACTCTGCGGTGAATATTGCGACGGAGGCAATCGACCGGCTTCACTCGACGGCCAACTCTCATAAGAGGATAATGATAATTGAACTGATGGGCCATAATGCCGGATGGATAACTCTGTATGCAGGCATCGCTGGCGGAGGTGATGTAATACTTATTCCGGAAATTGACTACTATGAGGAGAGGGTCGCGGAATACCTCCTGAAGCGGGCAAATGAACGCAAAGCCTATTCGATAGTGGTTGTGGCTGAAGGCATAAGGGTTCAGGGAAAAGAGAGATCTGCTGCAGGATACATCTCGAAGGTGATTACGGAACTCACGGGACTGGAGACCCGACAGACAGTTCTTGGATATATTCAGCGTGGAGGCAGTCCGTCGCCCATGGACAGGATTCTGGCCACAAGGTACGGATCGGCAGCAGCAGACCTGATTGCCGCCAAAAACTACGGGATGATGGTTGCCATGCGCGATAATAAGATCACAAGTATTCCCCTGAGTGAGGTGGCAGGCAAGACACGTTGCGTCGAGCCTGACAATCCACTTATCAGCAAAGCTATCGGTATGGGTACCAGTTTCGGCACCTGATACCGGCGACGATGACTAACGAGGATAATGATAAAAGCCACATAAAATGAAAAGACTGATTTTTGTGCGACACGGTAAGGCGGAGGATTATGATACTGCACCAGATGACTTCCAGAGATCATTGACCGGCAAGGGCAAGTATGTGTCAGCTCTGATGGCGGCCAGAACAGCAAAAAGAGAGAAGGGTGAGATAACAATCTTAACCAGTCCTGCCTTCAGAGCAATCGAAACCGCCATGATTTTTGCAGGTGTACTTAAGTTAGACTATGACGAGATTGTGGTGCGTGAAGCTATTTACGGGAACTTTGGACTTGACACACTGTGCCTTTTACTGAACGAGACAGGCAATGATCGGCAAACGGTAATGATCTTCGGTCATAATCCTTCATTTTCACTGCTGGTTAATCATTTCTCCGGCAGCAACCATGGCTTCATGCCAAAATCAGGTGTGGCATGCTTTGAGTTCAAGGTCGACCGATGGGAGGATATTTCAAAGAAGAATGCAGAACTGATATATTTTCTTAACCCAGATGGCTCAACCGATTAGGAAATACCTGCCCAAGGAGGTAAGCTGGCTGTGGTTCAATGAGCGGTTGCTGCAGGAGGCTGAAGACGAGTCAGTACCCCTTGCCGAGCGCTTCAGGTTTCTCGGAATATATTCGAATAATCTCGATGAGTATTTCCGGGTTAGGGTCGCCACACTTAAGAGGCTCTCGTCACTTGGTTCAAAATCAGTTAAGGTTCTGGGGTATGACGCAGCCGGCACACTCAGGGAAGTACAGGATATTGTGCTTGTGCAACGCAAGCGTTTTGACAACATCTTCAGCCAGTTAACAAAAAAACTTGCAAAAAAGGGAATTAACTTTGTAAATGAAAAGGAGCTTAGCAGGGAGCAGGCTGAATGGGTAGCAGGATACTTCCACAGGGAGGTCAGGACCCGTCTGATGCCCTTTATGATCGAGGAGGGTGCAAAGCTTCCCGATTTGAAGGATGACGCAATCTACCTGGCTATCTGCCTTACAAAACAGGGTTCGAGGAAAAAACGTTACAGCCTGCTGGAGATACCCTCCCAGGTTCTTCCGAGGTTTGTGTCTCTGCCGCCGTGTGACAAAAAGAACTGCCTTATTTTTCTCGATGATATTATCAGGTTCGGATTAAAGGAGCTCTTCTTTATTTTCGATTTCGATCAGGTCTCTGCCTATACCATTAAACTTACCAAGGATGCTGAACTTGACATTGCTGATGATCTGTCGGAATCATATAAGGAAAATGTGATCCGCAGCCTTCAGCAGAGGAAGAAGGGCACTCCGGTAAGATTCATTTACGACCGCGAGATGCCTGACGAACTGCTCAGGCTGATCACCAAAAAGCTTAACCTTGGAAAAGATGACGTAATCATTTCAGGAACGAGGTACCATAACCTGAAGGACCTGATGAAGCTTCAGAACCTTAACGATCCTGACTTCTATTACCAACCCGCAGCTAACGTTGCACATCCCGACCTCGAACCGGGCAAGAGCATCTTTGCGACCATAAGGAAAAAGGATGTCATGCTCTTCTTCCCTTACCATTCATTCGATTACATAATTGACCTTCTCAGGGAGGCATCCATTGACCCCTCAGTAACATCGATACAGATTACTCTCTACAGGCTTGCCCGTAACTCATCAGTAATCAATGCGCTGCTGAATGCAGTGCGCAATGGGAAGAAGGTTACGACGGTACTTGAACTGCAGGCACGGTTCGACGAGGAGGCCAACATCTACTGGGGAAACAGGCTGCAGGAGGAGGGTGTAAAGGTAATTTACGGTGTGCCGGGCCTTAAGGTGCATTCGAAGCTTTGCCTCATAACCAGGGAACGTGACGGTTCGGTTCAGAGGTACGCATGTATCGGAACCGGGAACTTCAATGAGGAGACTGCGAAGGTCTATACAGACCATATACTCATTACCTCTGACAAGAAGATAACCAACGAGGTCTTCAAAGTCTTCAGTTTCTTCAATGCTAACTACAAGAAGGATAATTTCTATCATCTTGTCCTCTCGCCATTCTACCTTCGAAATAAAATTTCTTTGCTGATAGACAATGAGATAAAAAATGCACAGGCCGGAAAGAAGGCATTTATCTATATGAAGCTCAACAACCTCACCGATACCGAGATAATTGAACACCTGTATGAGGCTTCGTCCGCCGGGGTCGACATACGACTCATGATAAGGGGAATGATCTCAGTGGTTCCGGGCATTAAGGGAATAAGTGACAAGATCCGTGCAACGGGTATTGTAGACCGCTACCTTGAGCATACCCGGCTTATGATTTTCTGTAACGACGGGAATGAGGAGTGCTACATAAGCTCAGCCGATCTTATGACAAGGAATATCGACCGGCGTATAGAGGTAACCTGCCCGATATGGGATCCTGCGATTAAGAAAGAGCTGAGGGAGGTTTTCCGCATCCAGTGGCGCGACAACGTAAAAGCACGTGAAATATCTGCTACCGGAACCAACAGGATGGTGAAGAACTCTCACGAGCGCAACAGGTCACAGGAAACAATAAGGGAGTTTCTTAATAGAAAAAGAGAGTCAGGCATCAACTAATGATACCTGACCTATCTGACCCACCTGGGCCTTTACACTCTTTCCGGATAATCTATCTGCCTGCTATCCAGTTCAGTACCTTGTCAGACATTGGTTTCTCCCTTGGAGGGATCACATCTGCAAGCCTTCCCTGCTCGTCAATCAGAAATTTCTGGAAATTCCAGGTCACTTCCGAGTCCCTTACCCCGTTAAGATTCTTTTCGGTGAGCCACTTGTACAATGGGTGGATGTCCTTTCCCTTAACTGAAATTTTGCTCATCATCGGGAAGGTAACACCGTAGTTTGCAGTGCAGAACTCCTGAATCTCCTCATCCGATCCCGGCTCCTGGTTCATAAAGTTATTCGCCGGAAAACCGATTATTACAAAATCACCCGATCCGCCATATGTTTTATATAGCTCCTCCAACTCCTCGTATTGTGGGGTAAGGCCGCACTTTGAAGCGGTATTGACCACCATTACCTTCTTACCCTTAAGAGTTGCTAGATCGAACTCAGTGCCATCTATTGCCTTCACCTTGAACGAGTAGAAACCCGATGATGTTTGCGAACTGACCGAAGAAACTGTTAGTGTCATAACCAATAGGAATAATGTTGTTCTCATATTATTTCAATATATATTCTGTGTGAATTTATCCATCAGTTAAAACAAAGATGCCGGCACTTATGTTTCCGGCATCTCCTATTTTATTACTTGCTTTTTTCCGGAACCCCTGGTTCCCCAAAACCGCTTCTCAGGTGAATGTCGCGTTGTGGAAATGGTATCTCGACTCCATGCTCCCTGAACTTCTTAAAGATACTGTAATAGAGTTGACTCTTCAGCACTTTTGGCTTGTTGCTGTATTCGTTGGTCCATACCCGCAGGATGAAATTGAGGCTGCTGTCGCCGTACTCATCAAACAGAACATCGGGGGGTGGATCATTGAGCACTCCGGGATTAGCCTCAGCAACCTCCAGCAGAAGCTTCTTGATCTTTGAGGGATCCTCCTTGTATGCGACACCAACAGGAAAGTTGAACCTTACATTTCTGTCATTGAGGCTCCAGTTTATAACCGTCGAATTGATGAAGTCGGAGTTTGGGACCACCACGGCTATATTGTCGTTAGTTATAATGGTTGTTGAGCGTGCCGATATCCTTACAATATCGCCGGCTATGTCGCCAACCTCTACCCTGTCGCCAACCTTTATGGGTCGTTCGAAGAGAATTATTATACCACTGATAAAATTGTTGGTGACATTCTGAAGACCAAAACCGATACCGATACCGAGCGCTCCCATCAAGATACCCAGTGCACTCATGTCGATGCCCGAGGTCTGAATGATAATTATTAGCCCAAGAATTACAATTACATATCTTATTATTGCTGCAATCGACTGACCTATTCCGTGGTCAATGCCATACCTGGGAAAGACTCTGTTTACCAGCAGTCTTCTTAGCTTTGAAGAGAGGTAAAACAGCAGGATGAGGGATGTCAGCAGGATTATTATTGCCTGAAGGGTGAATGTTGTGTCACCCAGGGTGAAAAGATCCTGGCGCCATACAGTTTTTATCCAGTCAATGAATCTCATTAATGCCCTGTTTATTTTTTCAATTCCAGAATTGTTGTCATCTTCATTGAGAAGGCAGCATCCATTCCAAGGCTTACGATTTCAAGGAATCCGCTTCCTGTCATAGCAAGCTCATGCTTGACGATTACACCCTCCTCAGGATCAAAAAGTATGGTCTCAGTGCCCTTGAATGGCATCGTCATAATCATATCCATACCCTGATTATTCATTTTTGCCTCCCTCCTGCCTTCAACCACGGTTGCTATTCTCGCACAATTTCTACCATTGTGTACAACATATCCGGTGAAGGTATTGGTACTGCTGGTGACCGACCTTGAGTCCATCATCAACGTCTTTGTATATGAGGTATCAGATGACTGCCATGTTTCACCTGGCGCAACTATCGTTTTTGTGAAGCTGGGGAATAATTCGGCGAAGGAAGTGGCAAGATCGGCTGCTCCGGCCAGTTCATTGCCGACTTTAATCTTTTCTGCACCTACCATGGCGCCTGTTTTTCCGTTCGGCTTAATCGACATGCTGAAACTCTGGCCCTTTACATCCGGACTCGTAACCATGTCGTCCATCATTGTCGCCAAAATAATATTCATCGAGTCAAGTACAACCTTGAATAATATCTCGTCTTTGCCGGCCTCTATCTCATTTAGCGAGAAGGTCATTACAGCCTTGGTTGAGACAGGGATAGACTGACCCTCCATTTCAATTACCTGATCGGTAACTGCAGTCTGGCGGTAGCTGTATCCCTGAGGGGCACTCATTTTATATACGAGCGATGCCGGGGCCTTATTGTCTGACACCGATTTCTTCGTGGCTGAGCAGCCTGTTGTTAACAGGCTGGCGACTATTAACGCAATGGATAGTGTAAGAGACAGATGTTTTTTCATGATTGTGTCTTTTTTAGGTTCGTATTTTGGTTTTGGTATATGTTAAATCCTCTTTATCTGTTAATTACACTTTTGCAGTCACTCAAATTCCGGCATCTCTTCTTCTGGAAAAGCGGTATTGCAGAGTAAAAGTAATCAGTTTGGTTTAAATATATTGAATACTCTTTGGAATTTTTGCTGGTTATTATAATTTTGCAACTCCTTTTTGAGACACTTACGGGGTATAGCGCAGCCCGGCTAGCGCACCTGGTTTGGGACCAGGGGGTCGCAGGTTCGAATCCTGCTACCCCGACAAATAAGAAGCCCAGTTATCTAATTGTCAGATAATTGGGTTTTTTGTTTCCCCGCATCTTTACCACATATTAAAAAACTGATCTTTTTTGCCCCATTCCCAACAAAAAGAATAGGGGTGCCATTCTGGTTAAATGGTACACCCCCGCAGTCGCAAATTAAAGAACTTATTTCCCCCCTCGAAGTGTTTTCAACATCTCGAACGTTTCCGGGTTATCTGCCTGAACATCGATAACTCCCTGATTTGACTCCATGTCGCACCCCTGAGCGGCTGGGCAATGGTACATTATGAGATGCTTAAACCCCTTTGCCATCTCGTCTATTTCCGCACGGGTATATATTTTGCCTTCATGCTCATAAACACCCGGTGTCGTATGTCTCACAAATAAGGCCTCGCCTCGCTTTGTGCCAGAGAGCAGATCAGCTAACTCGCTTTTTAATTTCGTTTTTCTCATCGTTCTGAATTTTTAGGTAATCTACTACTTGCTGAAGTTGGTCTTCTGTAAGCCTGTCAAAGTTTAAAGCCGCTGGTGTGACGTGCTTAGCAAGCTGAACTAATATGTTTGCTCGCTTTTCTGGTGGCATGGCCTTAATGTCATCACTCAGACCGTCAATATGGTCATCTAACAACTTAAGCAAGGCCTTCTGTACTTCGGCTGTGGTTCGGTTACGGCTTCCAATCTGCCTGCCTCCTGTTTTAAGTCCTTTCATATCATATGCGTTTATCTATATATGTCTATTTTAGACGGGGCTTAAGTAGTCCT
>CAYUOS010000101.1:0-11021 GCA_964446435.1 uncultured Rikenellaceae bacterium
GGGGGCACGGGGCGGGGGGCAAAGGGGTCAGGTGGTCTGACAGGCGTCGCTACGACCGAAAAGACGGTACCTGGTTTTGGACACCAGATGGTATATGCCGTCGCGGATAAAACGAGGAACTATTATGAATACGTAGAGCAGCCGCCATCCCCTGCCCAGAATCCTGAATACCATAAGGGAGGCATCTGAACTGATGTATGTTTTCCCTGAGTAAAGCAAAATAACGGTTCCGTTTTCATGGTCGGTGAGACCTGTTTCATTCAGAAGCTTACCGGCCTCTGCAGATTGCAAAGAAACAAACCGCAAGGATCCTCTCTTGTCATTCCTGCTGATGAACCTGACAGAAGCATTGCACAGGTTGCAGCATCCATCAAATAATAATATGGCCTTAGGTGTGTCCATATCTATAAAACAAAGATGTATGGTAAAGGGTTCTGGTGTTAGGTGTGGCGTAAATGGCGTAAAATGGCGTAAATGGCGTAAAATGGCGTAAATGGCGTAGGATGGCGTAAATGGCGTAAACGGCGTAATAGGCGTAAATGGCGTAAACGGCGTAAATGGCGTAAATGGCGTAAATGGCTTAGCGGGGGGTGCAGGGCGGAGGGCGGGGGGCCTGATACCTTAGACTTGCAAATGAATCACACAAGTGGTAATTTTAGTGTCGCAATCTGACACAACCTTTATGAAGATCCCTGCCCGAGAATACAAAGCCATTCTATTCGCTGTTTTCGTGCTGGCGATGCTTTGCATCACGACAAATACTCAGGCGCAGGACCAGCCCGGCAGGCCTAAGGTTGGTATCGCGCTGAGCGGAGGTGGATCGCATGGTATCGCCCATATTGGTGTTCTTAAGGTTATGGAAGAGGCGGGCCTCTATCCCGATCTGATAACCGGGGTAAGCATGGGGAGTGTTATTGGCAGTCACTACGCTATAGGATATAGTCTCGACAGCCTGCAGAAAGCCCTTAAAGCAATTGACTGGAATATGATGCTTTCAGATAAGATACCTGAAAACAAGGTGATATTCCAGGAGAAGCGGTACTTCTTCAACAGTCTCATATCATTGCCTCTCGGAGGAAGATCGATTACCCTGCCCGCAGCCCTTATCAACGGGCAGCAGATTGACAATATGCTTAACTACTATCTCTGGCCTGCTGCCGACATAGACGATTTCTCAAAGATGCCCCTGCCATTTCTCTGCATCGGCACAGATATTCTGACAGCAAGCAAAGTTGTACTTAGCGAAGGGTACCTGCCAAAAGCGGTTAGGGGTAGCATGGCAATACCCTCAGTATTCACACCTGTATGGATAGGCAATAAACTGATTGTTGATGGCGGGGTTATACGCAATATTGCTGTTTCAGAGCTCAGGGAGATGGGGGCGGATATTGTAATAGGATCTTATGTGGGTTTCCACCCTTCGCCGGAGGAGAAGATGGAGACAGTTACCAATATCCTGAGACAGGTGGCAATGTTTACAAGCCATCAGGACTACGAGGCAGAAAAGAGGTTTATCGACATACTGATCGAACCCGGGGTAAACGACCTCTCTTCATTCGTATTCGACAATGTCGATACTCTGGTGGCCAGAGGCTACAGGGCAGCGCTTCCGTTCAGGGAGGAATTTGCCAGGTTAGCAGACTCGCTGAACAGATATGGGCCACGACAGCAACCGGAAAACCTCCTATGGAAACAGATCTATGTCTTTGACGACATTGAGGTTGAGGGAAATGTGCGGACTCCCGGCGAAAAAATTCTTGGGCTGCTTGACGTTGAGCCCGGTGAATTAACGACAAAGGAGAAACTGAATGAAAGTATAGAGTTGCTATACGGTAAAGCACTCTTCGATAAGATTACCTACAGGATTGAACCGCGGGGTGATTCCCTCATACTGGTGATAGAATGCATCGAAAAGTCACCGAACATGATATACGGTTCGCTTCATTACGATAATGCCCTGAGCTCCGGAATGCTATTGTCGGTGGTATTCAGGAATATCCTGCAATCGGGATTGACTGTTAATCTTGACACTTACCTGGGCCAGTATTACAAGGTAAATTTCGCCGCCCAGCAGTACCTCGACCGAAACGAGAAATTCGCTATCGCATTCAATCTGAACACAGATGTCACACGGATGCTGCAGGTATCGCTCAACGATGAAACCGGGGCAATGACCGCAAGGGATACCAGAACAGGGGTATCATTAAATAAAAGACTTGGGCTGAATCACATGATGAACATATCAGGTGAATACAGGGAGATGAATATGTCACCCGGCTACATTTCTCCCTCAAAGCTCAGGATGTTAAGGTATAATTACCTTTCATTGTCGTACAACTACATGGTAAACAGGCTCGACAACAAGCATTTTCCGCGAACAGGAGTGAGACTTAACTTCACAGGTGAGGTCTCAAAGCTGTCATCAGGGGTAATCAGAACCGACACTTCAAGGGTTACAGTCCGCAAAGACGACACAAGCGACTTCAGTTTCGACCGCTTCTTCACTCTCTACGGCGATGTGAAGAACTACTTCCCGGCCGGCCGGAATGTTACTATCTGTCTCAAGGCAGCTGGCATCTTCGTAACGGATAACTCCCCGGCCTTTTCTGCCAACAACTTCTACCTGCTGGGCGGCATAGAGGAGGTCTCAGGAAGATCAATCGCGGTAACCGGCTTCCATCCGCTTCAGATACCGGTAAAAAGAACAGCAGGCGTGGGTCTTGATGCCAGTATCACTCTTGCCAGAGACCTCTACCTCAGTTGCCATTCCGACATTTTTATAATGCAGGAACCGGGTAGTGTAAAAGATTTCTCAATGCTTGGAGGCTATGGAGTCGGACTGGGCTATATGACAATTGCGGGGCCAATAAGGATTGGCATAATGCATGGCATCTACAAAAAGGAGCTCTTTTATCCCCCTGTAAAGGGATTTCTTTCTATAGGATTCAGGTTCTGAAAAGAAAAATCAGCCAATGAATAGCCATTATAAAAGAACCCGCCTCTCAACAGAGAAAGGCGGGTTCTGAAATAAATAGCAAGCTCTTGCTGCTAGTTCATCACCAAGTGGTAGATAAAGAACTCAAGCATCCTGCTCTGGTTTACTGCCGTGTGACCCATATCAGGGCCTACCTGCACTTCGAAGTGCTTGCCGGCCTGCTGCAGTGCCCTTATCAGCTGATATGAGTTCGACGGGTGCACATTGTCATCGCGCGAGCCGTAGAAAATCATCAGGTGTCCCTTAAGGTTGGTGGCATAGTTATTCACATTGCCCTTGTCATAGCCTTCCTTGTTATCCTCAAGAAGATCGAAGTAACGCTCGGTATAAATAGAGTCGTAATTCCTCCAGTCGGTCACAGCCGAATTGGCCACCGCGGCATGGAATACGTCAGGATACCTCAGCAGGCACATAGCCGAGACAGTGCCGCCGTAGCTTGTACCATATACTCCAACCCTCTCCCTGTTAAAATATGGACGGTTCCAGAGCGATTTGATACCTGCCGCAAAGTCGTCTATCTCAACGATTCCGAGGTTGCCGTAATATACATCGTTAACAGCCTTGCCAAGTCCGGCACCGTTACGTGCAGTTATCGTTACCACCAGGAAACCGTAGTCGGTAAGGGCATTGGGCATGGTGAAATTCTCGTTGGCACCGGTGCTTCCCGGACCGCCGTAAACGCTGAACAGAACCGGGTACTTGCGTGATGGGTCGAAATTGGCAGGAAAATGAAGGGTGCCTGGCAGTTTTGTCACCCCGTCAGCCGAGGTATATGTGAACTGTTCGACAGTCTTCATTCCGGCTTCCCTGAACTTAGCAAGATCACCTTTCGAGAGCTCGGCCACTACCCTGCCGCGCATATCGACAAGCCTGGTAGCGGGTGGTGTGTTATGTGTCTGGTAGGTGTCAATGAAATGCCTGTTATCGGGCGAGATGTTCACAGAATGGTTGAATGCCGGGTCGGTAAGTCTCGTGTCTCCCCGGCCGTCAAGACCCACCACATGCAACTGAAGCTTCATGTGGTTGTCACCGCTGCGGGCCATGTAGTAAAGCTTCTTACCGGGCTCATCAATTTTGACGATGCCGGCAACCTCAAAGGGGTGGTTTGTAAGGGTGGCGTGAAGCTTACCGCTCATATCGTAGAGATAGTAGTTGCGGAAGCCATTGCGTTCTGACTCCCAGATAAACCTGTTGTTGTCGGCAAGGAACCTGCGCATCGGCGAGTTGTTGGTAAAGCTTGGCAACCACTGCTCGCGGATAATTACACGTACATTACCGTTATCGGGATTGGCAGCACACCACTCCATCGTATTCTGCTTTCGGTTGGTACGGTGGAACAGGAGTTCGCGTCCGTCGTTCGACCATGAAATCCCATATACATAATGTCCGACCACCCTGTTCGAGAAGGGCTCTCCGTTTCTCACATCAACCTTTGTGGTTGTCTTCTGGCCGATATCATAAACGTAAAGGTCAACAAGCGGGTTCTTTGCGCCAACCTTGACATATGGCTCTATCTCAACCACATTCTGGATTGCAAGGTGGTTATTGAGAACATAGTAGTCATCTATTCCAGACTCATCGAACCTGTAGAAGGCAATCTTCCTGCCATCGGGCGACCACCACATTGCAGTATTCTGGCCAAGCTCTTCGCCGTAGGTCCAGCTTGCAGAGCCGTACTTAGTGCGGTCAGCGGCGTTACCGTCAGTGGTAATTGCCATCTCGTTGCTTCCGTCAGCATTGCTCAGCCACATGTTGTTATTGCGGTAGAAGGCTCTCATCTTGCCATCGGGCGACATCGCCGAGGTAAACTGACGACCCCTTGCAGGCCTCTCTCCCATTCCTGCCATTCCTGCCATGCGACCACCCGGCTGTCCCGGTCCGGAAGGTGCCGTTGCCTGAGTCTCGGCAACCCTGCGGTTCGAAACAGTGAATGAGTATGTCTTGTCTCCCTGTGTATAGGTAAACGATCTGCTGTCGTCGCTCCATGAGCCGAACCTCCAATCAGTCACGGGAACTCCCCTTCGTACCTCCTGCATCTTGCGGAAGTTCTCATATCCGGGCATTGATGGAAGCCTGTCCTGTGCGAAAACTGCAACCGGAAGCGCCGTCAGCACTGCGAGAAGCAGTACAATGTTGCCGTAAAAACCGATAATACTTTTTTTCATGATTGTAACTCTTTTATTGATTTATCTGATGTCAGTTACTGTAATACCCTGTCCTCGGCAGAAGCCTGGGAAGGTTAGCAATTCCATACACCACAACAGCCTGAACAACAGAGGTCTGATCCTGGTACTCCTTAATGCTCTTGTCGTAGGTGTCACGCTCGGTATGCCATATCTCACCATAATTGAAATCATAGCCCTTGGTGTCGCCCAGGGTAAAGCTAAGTGTCGGCACCCCGTTCAGGGCGAAGTATGCGTGGTCTGATCCACCGGCTGTGGTAGGCCTCGGTCCGGGAGGTGTCTCGCGCTTGCGAACCACAAACGGAAAATCAGGATTAATGCTATTCAGCGGCTTGCAGATCCTTACAAAGTCGTCATACATTGCCTCGGGCACGGTAATACCGGTTGGAACCAGGGGGCTGCCATCACGGTTGAAGTAGTTGGCTATAAATGGAAGCTTGTCCTTATTGCTCTCTACCCAGTGCTTTGAGCCAAGAAGTCCGAACTCCTCGGCTGCCCATAGGCATACCAGGATTGTCCTCAGCGGCTTACCGCCTGCAGCCATAATCAGCCTTGCCGATTCCATGGCAGGCGTAACGCCCACGCCGCAGTCGACACCGCCGGTGGCAACGTCAAACGCATCAAGGTGACCTCCCATCATCACATACTCATTGGGATACTTGGTGCCCTTAATAACGCCTATCACATTGTGGTACTTTACAGGACCGGGTTTAAAATGGTTGCGGATGTCAAACTCAAGGTAGAAATCCTGACGCTCCCTCACCTTCTGCTCGATTATCTTGTACTGGTGCTCATTCAGTTTAATATCAGGAACAGTCGGCAGGTTGTCGAATGTCATCTTGTCGAGGTTCTTCCTGTCATAGAGTGCCCTGATAGGAATTGTTGATGATTGTATGATACCCAGGATTCCGGCTTCCACCATATCCTTGTAGAACAAGGCTGGCTCATCCTTCAGAGGGATAAGAGGTTTTCTTTCGGCCTCGGGCAGTGACCTGTTCTGTGAGGCTATCTCCCTGTTCTGTCGGGCTATCTCCTCATTATCAGCCATTACCTTTGCCCTGGCAGCATCGCCATCGGCTGACCAGTCAATAGGCCACCCCGAGTTCACACCTGTTACCAGAACCCATGCTCCGTTGAGCTTACCTTTCATCCTCTCAAATTCAGCCCTCGATTTGGGCTCCATAACCACATGCCCGCGCTGGCGGCCCCTGGTTCCCGAAGTATATGAAGGAGTAGCAAAGTGAAGCACCATGCCGTCTTCACTGAGCATGCGGCCAAACCATGGGCCCCTGTTAAAGCCTACAGGAACGGTGCCCACCTCGTCGAGAATAACCTCCATGCCCCACTCCCTGAATTTTGAGGCTGCCCATACCGTTGCATTGGCGTAGCCGTCTGAACCCACCAGCCTTCCGCCGATGCGGTTCGAAAGAACGTCAAGGTGATCCATGGTACGGTTATCTGTCTGACCAAGCTCGATGATTCTGCTTACCACCTTGTCCTGCGCAATTGACGCCGGAAGGATAACAACAAGAAACACCGCAATGAACGCAATACTGAATCTTCTCATCTGATTAAAATTTATTTGTTTAAAGTGATTTCAGAGATATTTATAAAGTGATGCAATCTAAACATTAATAGTGTGAAATTTTGTTAAACGGGGTGTGTTGTTCGGCAAAAGCGGGTGCTGAAGAGAATGCAAAACAATACCTGCCGGCGGTACCAGAACTCACCGGAAGAAAATCCAATTATTCCGAAACTGATCTTACTTCTTTTTGAGAAGATCGCGAATCTCTGTAAGCAGCACCTCCTCCTTCGACGGAGCGGGTGGTGCGGCAGGAGCAGGAGCTGCCTCCTCCTTCCTTTTTAGACGGTTTATTCCTTTTATCAACAAGAAGATACAGAATGCAACGATTATGAAATCGATTGCGGTCTGAATAAACATACCATAATTTATCGACACCTCAGCAGCCTCCGGCGTAGCCTTCTGAATCAGAATCTTAAGGTCCTTGAAATCAACCCTGCCCAGCGCCAGACCCAGCGGCGGCATAAGCACATCGTTCACTACAGATGAAACAATCTTTCCGAAGGCAGCGCCGATGATTATACCGGTGGCCATGTCAACCACATTGCCCTTGACGGCAAACTCCTTGAATTCTTTTACAAAACTCATCTCCAAAGGTTTTAGTTACTCCTTAAAATTATACAGTTCCATCGGCAAAACCTAAGATAACGTCACATTTTTGCAAACATTTACAGACCCAACTGTGTTATATATACGATGAATCGGCTTTAAAACCACAGATTCAACTATTTTTGCATCATGAAGAGAACTTCAGCCACATACCGCCTGCTTTCCCTTTTGGCTATTATTTTCATTATGGCCGGAACCACGGGCTTTGTGGTATCTTCACATACCTGCAGCAGTTGCGGGGTTCACGAAGCGAAGGTCTCCGTCTTCGGGGCATCGGCAGGTCAAGGCCATGTTTGCGGTCAGAGCACCGAAGGCATATCATCATGTTGTTCTTCCGTGCCTGTACATGCTGAGAAGAATTGCTGCCAGCCATCAGGCGAAACCTCACAGACTGAAGGTCACAGTGACATTCCGGGAAGCTGTGCTTCCATAGGAGGAGAACCATGCTGCGAATATGAAACCGGACTGATAACAATTGACACTTTCAGTTCAGAAAAGAACAGGACTGTCGTACCGGCGGTTGATTCATACATTGCATTAACCGGGCAGACATTCACAATTACAGCAGAACCGGCCCCGGCAGTTACCCAACTGCATGACAGACACGGAGGCGCCCAACACGACATAACGCGCCTTATCTGCTGCTACAGACTCTGATTCAGGGCATTCCATTACTATTGCACAGGCTGAAGGCTTATGCTATTGTGCTATTTATCCAAATTAATACGGAATGCCATGAGAAATATAATCATATACATACTGACGCTTCTTCCACTGCATATGAATGCCCAGGGTCGCCTGGAGGGAAAGATACTCGACAGCGACGGAGCTACGGGCCTTCCCGGGGCAAGTGTATACTGGGCAGGTACCACTACCGGTACCTCGACCAACGCAGCAGGCTACTTTGAGCTGCGCAAGATAAGAAACAACTACCTTCTGGTTGTTAGCTTTATCGGCTACAGTACCGATACCATCAGGGTTGCCCCCGGCGACAGCTATATTGAGCACACCCTGAACGCCGGAACTGACGCTGGTGAGGTTTTGGTGATGGGGCGCCAGCCCGGAACTTTCATCAGCAGGATGGACCCAATACTGACAATCAACATAGCCAGTGAGGAGTTCAAAAAGGCTGCCTGCTGCAACCTGGCAGAGAGTTTCGAGACGAACGCATCTGTCGATGTCAACTTCACCGATGCAGTCACCGGCGCCAGGCAGATACAACTGCTTGGACTTGCAGGCACATATGTGCAGATACTGACAGAGAATTATCCTGCCCTGTACGGACTCGCATCTGCGTACGGACTGAACTACATTCCCGGCTCATGGATGGAGTCGATACAGGTTTCAAAGGGTCCTGCATCAGTGAGAAACGGGTATGAGGCAATCACCGGGCAGATAAATGTGGAATTCAAAAAGCCGGCAACAAGTGAAAAGATATTCGTGAACGGGTTCCTGAATGACGCCCTCAGGCAGGAGCTCAACCTCAATGCCTCTACCCGCTTCACCGAGCGTCTGAGCACGATGATTCTTGCCCATGCCTCAACAAACAACAGGGTAACTGACCATAATGACGACGGTTTCAGGGATGAGCCCAATACCCGGCAGTACCATCTCTTCAACAGGTGGGACTATATGACCGAGACATTTACCTTCCGTACCGGCATCAGGTTTTTGCAGGAGGAGCGTATTTCAGGGCAACTCACCTACAACTCCGCATCGCCTGATACATGGAATGAAGGCTACGGAATAAAGATCAACACCACCCGTGCAGAAGCATTCAGCAAAGTGGGAGTGGTTTTCCCGGCTGACAGAACCATGACACTGGGGTGGATTCAGAATGTGGTAATGCACGACCAGGAGTCGGAGTTCGGACTGCGCAGGTACGACGGAGACCAGAGATCATACTACTCAACACTACTCTACCAGTGGTCACCAATGCTTACCAGGCACACCTTTGATGCTGGAGTTAGCTACAGGTACGACAACTTCGGCGAGTACCTCGATGCTGATCCGCTTGGAAGACGCGAGTCGGTACCCGGAGCGTTCCTGCAATATACCTACAACGATACTGCCCGGTTCACAGTTCTTGCCGGCATCAGGGCCGACAGGCACAACCTCTACGGTACCTTTGTAACTCCCAGAATGCACCTGAGGTTCAGCGCCGACAGCAAGACAACCATCAGGGCATCGGCAGGTAAGGGTTTCCGCACTTCAAACCTGCTGGCAGAAAACCAGTACCTGCTGGCAAGCAGCAGGGCAATGGTGATTTCACCCGATATCAGGGCCGAAGAGGCAGTGACATCCGGAATAAACATAACCCGCTACGAGACAATTTCTGGCAATGAACTGAGGCTCTCGGCAGAGTATTACCGCACCGATTTCCGGAACCAGGTTATAATCGATCTCGATGCCTCGGTAAGAGAGGCAAGGTTCTATAATCTCGATGGCCGGTCATTCTCGAACGTGATACAGCTCGAGGCTGCATACCGGCCTCTGCCCGGACTCGATCTGCTTGCTGCATGGCGCTGGAACGATGCACGCATGACGATTGACGGAATACTTCGTGAGAAGCCTCTCACCAGCCGGTACAAAGGCCTCTTTACCGCATCGTACCTGGGCAGGCTAAGGAAGTGGCAGTATGACTACACACTTCAGCTCAGCGGCCCGGGACGTATTCCGTCAACAGCAGGGAATCCGCATCACTACAGGCTTGAAGAGTCATTCAAGGCCTATACCGTTACCAACGCACAGATAACAAGATACTTTAAAAGGATTGAGGTTTATCTGGGCGGAGAGAATCTGTTTAATTTCACACAGCCACACCCCGTATTGGGAGCTGATGATCCGTTTGGTGATTACTTTGACGGCAGCCTGGTTTGGGGTCCGGTTATGGGCAGGAAGATATACGGAGGATTCAGGTTTATGATAAACCGGCCCTGAAATGCCGGTTATGGCAAGTCAGGTCATCATACTGAAGAGTTTTGCATTTGAATTAAATACAAGTAAATCAATAACAACAACTTAATACCAGATATCATGAAAACAGCAACAAGGTTATTCACAGCACTCCTGCTGGCAACAATTGCCCTGACGCTCAGTGCTCAGGAGCAGCAGGCAACCAGACAGGCAAAAAACATTGAAACTGTAAAGTTCGAAGCCTCCATGACATGCGAGAATTGCGTGAAGACGATTATGGACAACCTCCCGAAAGAGAAGGGGGTAACTGATGTAAGGACCGATCTCGGAACAAAGACAGTCACGATTACCTACCGCAAGGGGAGAAACGATGCCGCACAGCTGAAACGCTCGCTCGAGAAGCTTGGATTCACGGCAAAGCCTCTGCCCACAGGGAAAGAGAAAAAGTGAAGTTGTAAAACATATCACTTTCTGATTGGGGAATAATCATTTAAGTGTTATTTTACAGGCAGTCTGTCATTAAACAGGCTGCCTTTTTTTTATTCGATAACCCAAACTCGTGAAATATGAGAAGGATCTCCACCATTTTGATTCTGCTGGCAGTAACATTAGCTGCAGCCGCACAGAAGAAGAGCCTGCAGATAAGTGACTATGGACGCTATAAAAGTGTAACCGCCGAACTGTCGGAAAAGGGAAATGTTGTTGCATTTGTGTACAGCACACCCAGAAATGATGA
>CAYUOS010000101.1:11121-12225 GCA_964446435.1 uncultured Rikenellaceae bacterium
AACGCCCGTCATAACGGACGAGACCTTCTGCTGACTGATCTTTCCACCGGACTGGTACAGCGTATCGGAAACGTCTCTTCCTGGTCATTCAATAAGGGCGGCACTCTCCTGGCATATACCATTGAGGCTGCCGACTCAGCGGGTAACGGAATACTAATAATGAATCTCGCTACAGGAACCTCAAGGCCCCTCGATACTGAGAAGGCCATCTACAGCCAGCTTACCTGGAACGAGGAGGGCACAGCTCTGGCAGTACTGAAGGGAAACACCCCGAAGGGACAGACATACAGGGTTAACTCACTGTTGATATTTACCGCTCTGGAAAGGGAACCGGTCAGGTTTATCTACGATCCTGTCGCCGACCCGTCATTCCCGAAAGGTTTCGTGCTGAGTGAAAACGGAGGTATTACAATCAGCGAAGACCTGAACAGGTTCTTCTACGGCATCAGGGAACAGGAGCCAAAGGTTGAGAGGAAACCGGGAGACCCTCCTGTTGCCAATGTCGATGTATGGCACTGGAATGATGAGAGGATTCAGTCTGTTCAGATGAGACAGGCAAGCCGCGATCAGTCATTTACCTACCTTTCTGCTGTGGGGCGCGCTGACAGGAAGTATGTCCGCATTGCCGACAGCACCATGAAAAATGCCAGTGTTACCCGTGATGGCAAATGGGCAGTCGGATCAGACAACAGGGAATATATATCTGACTGGCAGGAGGCAAGGGCAGATTACTACCGTGTAAATACCGCCACAGGAGAAAGGACGCTGATAATTAAGGAGCACAAGACCACGATGGGCCTTTCACCTGACAGCAGGTATTTTCTGATATGGAAAGATGGCCATTTTCACACTTATAACCTGGCTACCGGAGTATTGACAAACATATCGGCCACAACGCCTGTATCATTTGTAAACACAGAGTACGACTATCCCGGTGAAAGACCTTCATACGGTACGGCGGGATGGTCGAAGGATGGCAGGAGCCTGATAGTAAACGGGAGGTATGACCTATGGCAGATACCACTCGATGGCAAGCCAGGGAGGAACATTACCAATGGTTACGGCGATGCCAGCGATATAAGGTTCAGATACCTTCGCACCGAT
>CAYUOS010000102.1:0-12068 GCA_964446435.1 uncultured Rikenellaceae bacterium
CTGATGAATCAACATCAAGAACACCCGCCATCTCAAGCGGCTGATTTGCCACGAAACCAACAGTACGGCCTCCAAGCCTTGAGAAACCTATCACGATATTCCTTGCGTACATCTCCTGAACCTCAATGAACTCCGAATTGTCAGCAATTGCCCTGATGATATCCTTGACATCATACGGAAGGGTCGGATCTTCAGGAACTATGTGGTTTATATCGAAACCAACCTTCGGTTCCTGAATAGCCAGCTTCTCAGGCTTGCTGCTGTTGCTCGGCGGTAGCAGGTTGATGAGTCCCTTGATCTGCTCGAAACACTCATCCTCGGTATTGGCAAAAAAGTGAGCATTTCCGGATGTCTCGCAGTGAACCCTGGCACCACCAAGATCCTCCATCGATATCTCCTCACCCAGAACAGTTTTAATTACCTCCGGACCGGTGATGAACATCTTCGAAATCTTGTCAACCACAAAAACAAAGTCGGTAAGGGCCGGTGAGTATACTGCTCCACCGGCACACGGACCAAGGATCACAGAAATCTGGGGTATGACCCCGCTTGAAATGGTGTTACGGAAGAAAATCTCGCCATAACCCGCAAGCGAGTTTACACCCTCCTGGATTCTTGCCCCTCCTGAGTCGTTGATCCCGATAAGGGGTATCCTCATCTTCAGGGCGTGATCCATTATCTTGGTTATCTTTCTCGAGTGCATCAGACCCAGCGATCCGCCTGCCACTGTGAAATCCTGAGCAAAAATTGCCACAGGCTTCCCGTGAATGGTACCTGTACCTATAACTACTCCATCACTAGGCAACGACTTCTTGTGCATGTCGAAATCGCGTGCGTCATGCTCAACGAAAAGGTCATACTCATGGAAGCTGTCATGGTCAAGCAGCGATAGTATTCTCTCACGGGCTGTATTCTTACCCATTGCCTTCTGCTTCTCAATCGCTTCTTCACCTCCACCGAGCTGAGCCTTGCGACGCTTCTCCTTCAGTTCATCAATCTTCTTGTTAAGTGGCATAACTATTTCTGTTTTATTGTTTCTCTTTAACTCAATATATCACCTAAACAGCGGTGCAATTTTAGCAAAATAACACGACTTATATAATGATATTGTGCTCTTTTTTTCGAACATACGAACCACGGTAAAGTTTTTGTAGTTTTATGTGACTGATATCCCGCTTATTACCTAGGCCTGTTTTTCGAACAGGATCATATCATTTGGGCGCAATGCGATACAGGAAGACCCCGATAAATGTGTATGCAATGTTGGGTATCCACATCGCCAGCATCGGGTCAAGATTGCCTTTCAGCGAGAACTGCGAAGCAAACTGCATAAAGAGTATGTAGGTGAAACTTAACATCAACCCGATTCCGATCTTCATGCCAATGCCCCCCCTTACCTTTTGCGATGAGAGTGAAACCCCTATCAGGGTAAGGATGAAAACAGAAAAAGGCATAGAGAAGCGACGATGCTTTTCCACCTGGAAGATTTTGATCTCTTCCGAGCCCTGAAGATTCAGAAGGTCGATATAATCATGCAACTCTCTGTAGGTCATGGTACCGACGAATTCCGGACTCCGGGAAAAGTCAGCAGGACTGATCGTAAGGGTGGTGTCTATTCTCCGCCCCGTTGATAAGACCTCCAGTGAGTCACTGATATCGCGGATAAAGTAATTCCATGCACTCCACTTGTTTGAGAGGGTATCCCACCTGACCGAGGCTGATGAGAGCTTCGACAACAGCCTGCCATCCCTGTCGAAGTGTTCAAGTGTAAAGTTACGGCCTGATCTGCTTATTGGATTGTAAGACTCCATGTACATATAGACATCGGGGTAAACCTGTCGGTGGATGCTTACCAGCTGGGTATTCCTGTACCTTGCCTTGTAGTATTTATCCTCAAAATCGAGCCTTTTGAGATTACTCTGGGGTATTACGAAGTTGGTGACGAAAAATGTGGAGATGCCTATTGCGAGAGATGATATGAAGTATGGCCACATCATGCGCCTGAAGCTCATTCCGCTGTTAAGTATGGCTACTATCTCGGTGTTCTGGGCCATCTTTGAGGTAAAGAATATTACCGTTATGAAAACGAAGAGCGGCGCGAAGAGAATGGCAAAATAGGGTATGAAGTTCAGGTAATAGTCAAACACGATTGCATCTACCGGTGCCTCGTTCTGCATGAAGTCATCAATCTTCTCGGCAAAGTCGAACACCACTGCAATGGTCATTATCAGCGCCAGCGCGAACACGAATGTTCCGAGAAACTTTTTGATGATATAGCGGTCAATAATTTTCATTGGCTTTATTGTAACCTTTCGGAAAGCTTCTCAACCATCTCAGTTTTCCAGGAAGAAAATGAGCCCTCAATAATCTTTTCCCTGGCTGTCGTGGTAAGCCAAAGATAGAATGCCAGGTTGTGTATGCTGGCAAGAGTAAGTCCGAGCAACTCGCCCGATATCACCAGGTGCCTCAGGTAGGCTTTGCTGAAGCTGTTGCTCACACCTGCAGGTATTCCTGAATCTATTTGAGAAAAATCATCCATCCACCTCCTGTTGCGGATGTTAACAACCCCTTCCGATGTAAAGAGCATTCCGTTCCTTCCGTTCCTGGTAGGCATTACACAATCGAACATATCTATGCCCCTCTCAATTGATTCAAGGATATTTACCGGCGTTCCGACGCCCATCAGATAACGTGGCTTTGCCTCCGGCAGCATCTCGTTAACCACCTCTACCATTTCGTACATAACCTCGGCAGGTTCACCAACCGAAAGTCCGCCGATGGCATTTCCCTCCATCCCGCTCGATGCTATTACCTCAGCAGACATCCGGCGAAGATCGGGGTAGGTACTCCCCTGCACTATCGGAAACAACAACTGTTCATATCCGTACAAAGATACCGTTTCGCTGAACCTGGCAATGCACCTCTCAAGCCATCGGTGCGTAAGGTGCATCGACTTCTCAGCAGTTTTATGATCGGCAGGATAAGGGGTACACTCATCAAAAGCCATGATTATGTCAGCCCCGATGGCCCGCTGAATCTCCATCACATTTTCAGGGCTGAAGAAATGCTTCGAGCCATCGATATGTGACTTGAAGACAGCACCCTCCTCGGAAAGCTTCCTGTTGGCCGCCAGTGAGAAGACCTGGTACCCGCCGCTGTCGGTAAGTATAGGCCTGTCCCAGTTCATGAAACGATGAAGACCGCCTGCCTGCTGAATGACTGAGGTTCCGGGGCGCAGGTAAAGGTGATATGTGTTGCCGAGAATAATCCCGGCTCCGACCTCCTCTTTCAGGTCCCTTGGCAAGACACCCTTTACGGTACCCCCGGTTCCGACAGGCATGAAACATGGAGTTCTTATTTCCCCATGTGCTGTCCTGAGCACTCCGGCCCTTGCCTTCGTGCTTCCGTCTTTTGCCTCTACCTGAAATATTCTGCTCATCTGTTAAAAACGAACACAAAGGTAAACTATCTGCCGGAGCCACGAAAGGGGGCACAGAAATTTTAGCTGTTGATAATTCGATTTCAGATGATCGGAATTAGTTGCTATAATTGCCGGTAAATATTACCGGTCACATGGAAATTGACTGCTCACATCTTGAATACTCCCTGCTGGGTCTTTTTGTACTGGCATTCGCGGTACAGGTTTTTTACTACCTGAGATATTACCTCAAGGCCGGTACGGCGGTAACAATAGCGCCTGAGAAGCCTCATGGGCAGCCGGTATCGGTGGTCATCTGTGCCAGAAACGAGGCCGCAAACCTGCGCAGGTTCCTTCCCGCGGTGCTGCAGCAGAAACATCCCGGCTTCGAGGTTGTGGTGGTGAACGATGCATCAGATGATGACAGCGACATGGTGCTGTCTGAACTTAAATCGCAATATCCGCACCTTAAGATATCAACAATTACAAAAGACCCCAGGTTCCACCATAACAAGAAGCTTGCGCAGTTGATTGGCATTAAGGCAGCATCAAATGACCTGTTGCTGCTTACCGATGCCGATTGCCTTCCGGAGTCTGACAAGTGGCTCTCTGTCATGACAATGCCCCTGACCGAGGGTGCTGATATCGTGCTTGGCTACGGCGGTTATCTGAAGTTGCGGGGATTTCTGAACCTATATATCAGATACGACAGTTTCTTTATTGCTATGCAGTATGCCGGCATGGCCCTGAGAGGAAATCCTTACATGGGAGTCGGACGTAACCTGGCTTACCGTAAGGAGCTATTTATGAGCAGCAACGGGTTCTCGAATCACTATCACCTGGCCTCGGGAGATGATGACCTCTTCGTGAATGCCAACGCAAAGGCATCGAACACAAGGGTTGTGCTCGACAATCAGGCTCATACAAGGTCGGTTCCGGCAACCAGACTGTGGGAGTTCATCAAGCAGAAAAGAAGGCATTTCAGCACCGCACCCTACTATAAGGCTGGCGATCGCTTCAGGCTCTTCCTTGAGCCATTCTCACGTCTGCTTTTTTACGGAAGTGCAGTTGCATTGCTCTCAATGAATTGCCTGTGGCAGGTTGTCGCCTCGCTGGCCTTAACTATGCTGATCATCAAGTTGCTGGTTTTCATTCGTGCCGCACGAAGGCTAAACGAACCAGGCATCGCATTTCCTGCTATATTTTTAGATATTATCTCACCAATAGTAAACACTCTTTTGTATTTTGCTAAATTTGGGAATCAAGCCGGCAAGAATGCATGGAGGTAAATAAAGATCTGTCAGACAAGGCAAAAAAAGACCTGTTGCTGGTGGAGAAAGCCAGAATGGGTGATGGCAGGGCGTACGCGGCACTGATGAACAGGTATCGCGACACCATCTACTATCTCATGCTGCGTATGGCAGGAAATCCTGCCGATGCAGAGGACCTTACAATTGAAGCATTCGGAAAAGCATTTAAAAGCATACACTCATACACTCCCGACTTTGCCTTCAGCACCTGGCTCTTCAGAATTGCCACCAATAACTGCATAGACTTTATCAGGAAGAAAAGAATGACTCCCTCACCATACGACCAGCTACAGGAGGATGATGAGGAGATAACCTCAACACTTCAGTCAGACCTCCCCGACCCCGAAGAGATAATGATAAACGATCAGAAGATCAAGAAACTAAGGGAGGTAATTGAGCAGCTGAAGCCTTTGTATCGCGATCTTATCAAGCTCAGGTATTTCAGGGAGTTCTCTTACGAAGAGATAGCCTCCGAGCTGAATATCCCGGTTGGTACCGTCAAGGCACGCCTTAACAGGGCAAAGGGACTGCTTTACAATATTTACATAAAAACCGAGAAGCGCTAGCGTGGAGAAGATTACGGAATACTTTCCATCACTGACCCATGGTCAGAAGGAAGCATTTATGGCTATGAAGGATATATATTCAGGGTGGAACCGCCTTATCAATGTAATTTCAAGGAAAGACATGGACAATTTCTACACCAACCATGTGCTCCACTCCCTCTCGTTAGCCAAAGTGTTCACCTTCGAAAAAGGCGATATCATTCTCGACCTTGGAACCGGGGGCGGTTTCCCGGGTATACCTCTTGCAATACTTTTCGAAGAGACTCAGTTCATACTGATCGACTCTATCGCAAAAAAGATTAAGGTTGTAAATGATGTGATTGAAAAGCTTCAGCTGAAAAACGTGGTTGCCATCACCGGTAGGGCTGAACATTACAGGGGCAAATACCGGTATGTGGTCACAAGGGCAGTCGCTCCGCTGCCAAAACTGTTGGAATGGACCAGAGGAGGAATTGCCGGTCCAGCCGGCAGCAGGGGCATAATCGCCCTGAAAGGAGGAGACCTTGCAGAGGAGACCGGCACCTGCAACTGCCATATTAAGATATGGAATATCAGCGATTTCTTCCCCGAACCCTACTTCATCACCAAGAAGATTATCTGGTGCAAGGCTTAAACGCCAAAAAAAGTACCTCACAGATTTTTGTTTCAAAAAATTAATTACCTTTGCCGTCTCAAAACGGAAAACAGATCATCAGAAAATATACTAGCAATGAAAAGGACATTTCAGCCCTCAAAGAGAAAAAGAGCGAACAAGCATGGTTTCATGGAGAGAATGTCAACTCCGAATGGACGCAGGGTTCTTGCTGCCCGCAGGGCGAAGGGAAGGAAAAAACTTACCGTATCGGATGAACCGAAGCACAAAGGCTGATTCTGTTCACCAATGATATTTAATGGGTGTCGTAACTATGACACCCATTTTTTTTTCGGCCAAGGAGATACTTTGCTAACTTTGCCGGCAACAGAAAAGAGATGGAAAATGATCTGCTCATAAAGCTTGCAGGTGAAGAGTGCGCCCCGATTGCCCGAAAGGTGCTCGCCGGCGAACGTATCAATTTATCAGAGGGTATTACCCTATATGGCACCGCATCACTACCTTTTCTGGGGGTTCTGGCCACTGTAGTCAGGAGACGGATAAACGGACTGAACACCTACTTCAACCACAATTTCCATATAGAGCCCACCAACATCTGCATTTACAACTGTCGCTTCTGCTCTTATCACAAAAGAGAAGGCGAACCCGGAAGCTGGGAACACAGCATTGAACAGATGATGGAAATTGTTCGACGTTTTGACGATCAGCCGGTAACCGAAGTACATATCGTGGGTGGCGTGCACCCGGAATACGACATTCACTACTGGGGGAACCTGATAACCCTGATAAAAAAGCACCGCCGGGAACTGCATATAAAAGCTTTTTCTGCCGTTGAACTTGAGTACATGATTGAAAAGGCCGGTTATTCAATTGAGGAAGGCCTCGCACTGCTCAGGGAGAAGGGCCTGGGCTCAATACCTGGTGGTGGAGCGGAGATATTCGATGAGCAGCTGAGGGCAAGGATATGCCCTGAGAAGACAACATCTGAAAAATGGCTTGAAATACACGAAACCGCACACCGCATCGGAATACCGTCAAATGCTACGATGCTATACGGTCATATTGAGGAATACCGGCATAGAATCGACCATATGAACAGACTCAGGGAACTCCAGGACCGGACAGGTGGTTTCAATGCTTTCATACCTCTTAAGTACAGAAGTGCCAATAACAGCATGTCTCACCTGGGTGAGACAAGTATCACCGAAGACCTTCGAAACTATGCCGTGTCGAGAATATTCCTCGACAACATACCGCACATCAAATCATACTGGCCGATGATAGGCAAGGAGCAAACAGCCCTCAGCCTCTCTTTCGGAGTAGATGATATTGACGGAACCATTGACGACACCACCAGGATATACTCGATGGCAGGCTCGGTAGAGAAACCCTCAATGAGCCGCGAGGAGATGGCCGGACTGGTAAATGCGTCAGGGTACAAACCGGTTGAGAGAGACACTCTCTATAATATTGTCAGGGAGTTCTGACAATGGCACTCTTCGACACCTTCAAGGCAGTGCTGATATAATTTTATCGTTACCTTTGCGTTACTAACTTATCACCATCAACCAATGAGCCTCAAAGAATTCATATTCAGTAAACTTTTCGTAAGACACCTGGGAATGGCAATAGCCATTTTTACTGCCATCCTGCTTATCCTGCTTATCTGGCTTAACATCTATACCCGGCACGGACAGACCCGCGAAATACCCAACTTCATTGGCCGCACACTCGATGAGGCTCAGGCCATAGCCAGCAAGAATAAGTTCAGGTTCGTGGTTATGGACTCTGTCTACACTACAATTGTTCCGAGGGGAACCATTGCCGAACAGAACCCTTCGGCCGGACACAGAGTCAAGAAACATAGACGCATAAACATCACAATCAACGCCTTTAATCCTGAAATGGCAGTTGTCCCACGGCTTGTTGGACTTTCACTCAGGCAGGCGCTGGCAACAATCAGGACGGCTGGTTTCGAAGCCGGAAAGCTAAACTACACACCCGACATCTCGGTCGATTTTGTACTGAAACAATTGTATAACGGGATTGAAATAGCACCCGGCGATACCATACAGAAAGGAGCTGTTCTTGACCTGGTACTGGGCAGCGGCCTGAGTTCCCGTCGAACTCTGATTCCTAACCTGATAGGCCTGTACCTTGAAGATGCCAGGAATAAGATACTAGTCTCATCCCTGAACCTTGGCACTTACGTTTATGACAGTACCATTCTTACCGAAAACGATACCCTGAATGCTTTCGTCTTCAAACAGAACCCGGAATACATTGAGGACGCAACCTTGCAATTAGGGTCTACAATTTATCTCTGGCTTACAGTCGACTCACTCAAGCTCCCGGTCGACTCTGCAATGCTGAGGCTGAATGACACAATAAACAGATTCCTGAATACTGACATAATGCAATTGCCTGAATCCTTATGATCAGGAAACAGACCATAATCCTTATACTTCTTACAATCGGCATCCAGAACATCCTGCCACAGGAGATTGTTACCGGACTGACAGGGAATAATATACTGACAGGCAGAAAACTCTTGACGGAGGCATCTTATGCCAAAGGCGCAGGGGACACCCTCATTCTCCCGTTCTTCGACGATTTTTCACGAAAAGGCCCCTACCCTGATTCAACAAAGTGGGCCGACAGATTCGTGTTTATCAACAACACCTTTACCACCGATCAGCGTACAATAGGTGTTGCCACATTTGACCTTCTCGATGAAACAGGAAAGCTTTACCCCGAGGCAGAAGCATGGGTCTTCAGGGCCGACAGGCTTACCAGCAAGCCAATAGACCTCCTCTACCCGGCATCCGACAGCATATGGTTCAGTTTCCTCTATCAACCCGGAGGACTTGGTGATGCTCCTGAGCCGGGAGACTCCCTCACCCTGCAGTTCTGGTCACCACTGACAGAAACATGGTATAGCATCTGGAAAACGCCTGGCGTTGCCGTTCATCCATTCCAACAGGTTATGATACCTGTTACTGCTCCGGGTTTCCTGATGAAAGGATTCAGATTCAGGTTCACCGCCTATGGCAGCCTTAGCCCATCGGCTCCCGACCCGGCAATGAAGACAAGCGGAGACCACTGGCATATTGACTACGTAAGGCTTGGCCGCAACCGCAACCATGCAGACACAACACTTCACGATGTGGCTGTAACACTCCCTCTAAGGTCGCTTCTCAGAAGCCATGAAACCATCCCCATGAAGCACTTCAGGCAGATATACCTGTCGGAAATGGGCTCTTCAATCCCCCTCACATACAGGAATAATGACGATGCAATAAGAAATGTAACCCGGATGTTCGAAATCAGGAACCTGAAGACGGGTGCCCTGGTACACTCATTCTCGGGAGGAGCAACCAATACACAACCATATAGTGTTGTCAATTACAATGCACCGCTCTTCTTTACATACAGCATTACCGGTCCTGATACAGTCTCTTATCAGGTGAAGAGCTACCTCATCACTGACGAATTTGATCCCAAATCGAATGACACGGTTGTATATGTTCAGGATTTCGGAAATATATTTTCATTCGACGACGGTACGGCAGAAGCCGGATATGGAATAAACGGTCAGGGCGCAAGGAATGCAATGGTGGCATACCGATTCAGGGCATACGTGCCCGACTCGCTGAGGGCAATAATGATTTGCTTCAACGACAGTTACCAGAACAGCAACCAGAGGGCATTCGACCTTGCAGTATGGGACAATGACAACGGATTACCGGGCAACCTTATTTATATCGGCGAAGAGGTAATGGTTGAGCAGGGAGAAGGAATGAATGGATTTCACACCTACATTCTCGATGACCCCGTATACATCGACAATGTCTTTTTCATCGGCTGGAGGCAGCGATCTGAAACATTCCTTAATGCCGGCCTCGACCTGAACACCTCACACAACGGCAGGCAATTCTTCTGGCTTAACGGCTCGTGGTACCAGTCACAGGTTGACGGTTCGCTGATGATACGGGCTATAACAGGACCAAGACTGCCATCAACCGGGATTGGTGATATCCCATCCGGTGCCACAAGAATCAAGCTCTGGCCAAATCCTGTAAGTGATCTGCTTAACCTTGAAGCAGATGAGACACTCGCCGCTTCATATTCCCTTTCTCATACAATCTTTGATATTTCAGGCAGAAAGGTATTGAGCGTCGAAAACGTAAACCAGATTGATGTCAGTAGTATGAAACCAGGCGTTTATATAATGGTTTCGATGCACCGTGGTGCAGTTGTCTCCCGTAACCGATTCATAAAAGCAGGCTGATGAGCGATTTTCTAAACGACGACCCTGCAGAACAACAGGAGCTTTTTGAGCATTTCAGGTTTGTTGTCGACCCCGGCCAGTCTCTGCTCCGTATCGATAAATACATAACTGCAAGAATTGAAGGGGCCTCACGAACAAGAATCCAGGCCGCTGCAGATGCCGGAAACATTCTTGTAAACCATAACCCTGTAAAACCAAGCTATAAGGTAAAGCCTTCAGACCTGATACAGATCGTACTGCCAAATCCTCCGCGTGAAATTGAGCTCATCCCTGAGGATATCCCCCTCAATATTGTATTTGAAGACGATCACGTAATAGTAATCAATAAGGTGCCAGGCATGGTTGTCCATCCCGGTTACGGCAACTACACCGGCACACTGGTTAATGCACTCATGTGGCATCTTAAGGACAATCCGATGTTCAGTTCCGGAGAGCTGCGCCCCGGCCTGGTACACCGAATCGATAAAAATACAAGCGGACTGCTCGTTATTGCAAAAAGCGAACTCGCACATAACAGGCTTGCAAGGCAGTTCTTCGAAAGGACGACAAAAAGACAATACCAGGCTCTTGTTTGGGGCATCCCCGATCCTTTAGAGGGTACTGTCACCGGCAATGTCGGCAGGAACCCCAGAGACAGAAAGATAATGTGCGTCTTTGACGACGGCAGTGATGGCAAACACGCCGTTACACACTACAGTGTTATCGAGAACCTTGGCTATATCTCACTGATTGAGTGCCGTCTCGAAACCGGCCGCACACACCAGATAAGGGTCCATATGAGCCATATCGGTCACCCCCTTTTCAATGACGAGGAATATGGAGGCAACAGGATATTAAGGGGTACAACCTTCTCTAAGTACCAGCAATTCGTTCGAAACTGCTTCACCCTTCTTCCACGTCAGGCCCTTCATGCAAAATCACTTGGATTCACACACCCGGCAACCGGAAAATGGCTGCAGTTCGATTCGGACCTGCCCGCCGACATATCAGTGCTGATTGAAAAATGGCGAACCTACATTTCAGGCAGGGCGGATTTGAATTGACCAAAAAGAGTTTAATTTTACACCCTTATTAAAATTCCTTATCACGATGAGAACCATTGCCATCATTGCAGGAGGAAACTCCTCAGAACATGATGTTTCAATCAGAAGCGCAGCTGCAGTGACTGAGGCTCTGAAAAACAGATATATAACCCATACGATAATGATAGAGGGCGCCAGGTGGTACTCTCTCGATGAAAAAGGCAGGGTTTTCAAAATCGACCGGAACGACTTCACACTGGAAACAGATGAGGGTAAGGTGAAATTTGATGCCGCATTTATTGCAATTCATGGCGACCCGGGTGAAAATGGACCGCTGCAGGGATACTTCGATATGCTTGGGATACCTTATGCCAGTTGCGGATTGCTGTGCTCGGCAATCACCTTCAACAAAAGTGCATGCAAGTCTTACCTGGCTCAGTTCGGTGTCACTATGGCTGACTCGGTAGTGATAAGGAAAGATAATGGAATAGATACGAATAGTATTATTGAGAAAACCGGACTCCCATGCTTCGTCAAGCCCAATGAAAGCGGATCAAGTTGCGGGGTGACCAGGGTAAAAGAGGTATCCGGACTTATTCCGGCAATTGAACTGGCCTTCTCAGAAAGCCAGACAGTAATAATCGAGGCTGAGCTTAAAGGCCGCGAAGTGGCAGTAGGCGTTGTCAAGACAAGCCGGAATGAAATTATCCTTCCCATTACCGAGATTATCAGCAAGAATGAATTCTTCGACTATGAGGCAAAATATACCCCCGGACTATCAGAAAGGATTACCCCGGCCAATTTCAGCGAACAGACATCTCATAGAATCAGAAAAACAGCCTCCGAAATATATGATTATCTCGGATGCA
>CAYUOS010000103.1:0-12057 GCA_964446435.1 uncultured Rikenellaceae bacterium
AAATATGTTGTTTTCCTGTCTGAGAGGGATGTCTTTTCACTCGATCTGTTTCTCGCCGATGCCCGCACAGGAAGGGTTATCAGGAAACTTTCAAGCCGCATCAACAGGAATGAGATAGATGCAATGAGTTTCCTTGAGTCATCGGGCACATGGTCACCCGACGGAAAGCAATTTGCCTTCGTGGTCTTTTCAGAGGGAAAGAACAAGCTGGTAATAATGAACGTTGAAAGAAGGAGGAACGTAAGGGAGGTTGAAGTACCCGGGCTGCCATCAATCAATAACCCCTCGTGGTCGCCCGACGGACGATTTATTGCTCTTTCAGCCATGAAAGATGGGGCTTCGGATATATTTCTTTATGAGGTCGAAACAGGTCTTGTAAAGAGAATCACACGCAGCGGCTTTGCAAAGCTGCAGCCCTCATGGTCGCCTGACGGCAGGTACATTACATATGTGACTGACAGGCCCATGCCCGGTCAGGTGCAGAGGTTCCGTCATGACTTCTACAATATCGGCATAGCAGATATCAATAATCCGTCTGATGACAGACTATTGGATCTCTTCACAGGAGCCAGGAACATGAATCCCCTCTTTTCGCCCGATGGCATTAGTATATACTTCCTGTCAGACCGCGATGGTTTCAGGAACCTCTACAGGTATGACACTGAGTCTGACTCTCTTTTCCAGATGACCCGTTACATGCGTGGAATATCCGGAATAACATCACACTCTCCGGCAGTATCGATTGCACGTGAGACCGGAGACCTTGTCTATTCATACTATTCTGAAAGGAGCTATTCCATCTTTTCTGCACGAAGTGAGGAGTTCGAAGAGTTCCCGGTATCGAAGTGGGATATTGATTATACCTCCGCCACCCTGCCACCGGCAGAATATCTGGCACAGAACCTTGTCGACAGTTCGCTGCTGTCAGAATTCAGAACCGAGGAAATTCCCGCTTATGAATTCAGGCCTGTTCCATACAGGCCCAGATTCAGGCTCGACTATCTTTCAAACACATCGGTAGGTGTGGCTGCAGGAAGGATGGGTACCGGAATGGCCGGAAGCGTCAGTGCTCTCTTCGGCGACATGACCGGAGACAACCAGATATTTACCTCTCTGGCCCTTAACGGTGAGATATATGATTTCGGTGGAATGGCCGCATACATCAACCAGAAGAGGAGACTCAAGTGGGGGGCATCATTGTCACATGTACCCTACTATTTCGGTTCGGTTGGCTTCGGTATTGACACCCTTAAAATTGGCGGTGAACCGGTTCTGGTCAACAAAATGGATCTCTACTACCTGAGAATGTTTGAGGATAAGGCGTCACTATTTGCCTTCTACCCATTCTCCCAGACGAGAAGGGTTGAGTTTTCAGGCGAAATTGCCGGCTACAGCTATCGTACCGACCAATACAGCACCTATTACGATCTTTTAGGATATCCCATCGGTTCCGACCGTAAGAAGCTTGAATCACCTGATGGTTTCGGTCTGGGCAAGGTAGATGCTGCCTATGTTGTTGACAACAGCGTTTTCGGAATGACCGGTCCTGTTAGTGGAACACGATACAGGATAGAGGCAGGAAAGTACTTCGGTGCCGTAGATAACTTCACAACACTTGCAGACTTCAGGAGGTATTTCCAGATCAGGCCCGCGACTCTTGCATTCAGGTCGTATAACTATGGAAGGTGGGGAGGCGACTCCGGCAATGATCTGCTTACCCCTCTGTACATTGGGTATCCGTGGTTGATAAGAGGTTACCAGCGAATGGATGCTTATTACACCAACATGCAGACACCGGGAGCAGGTATAGGCTATGACAACTTCTTCGGCAGCAGGATATTTGTGGCAAATGCCGAATTGAGGATTCCATTTACAGGGCCAAAGAATATTTCCCTGATAAAGTCTGAGTTGTTCTTTACCGATATCAACCTGTTTATCGACGGTGGCCTGGCACTCGACAGGGGTAGCCGCATTTCAGGCGACTGGTTTAATCCAGGGCCGGGAGAGAGGGCTCCGGTGTTCAGCTATGGTGCTTCATTGAGACTAAACCTGTTTGGATACCTTGTTCTTGAACCCTATTATGCAGTACCGGTAAGAAAAGGCACGGGCCCACTGAATGGCAGCTTCGGCATCAACTTCACACCGGGATGGTAACGCCAGCTATTATTCCGGTTTGTTGAAAAGGTTAAATAAATATTAAAATGGAATATTCCGGGGCATATAAATGTCAATAGTGGTACTAACAAAAACAAGAATAACCATGAGAATCAATTCAAAACTATCAGCAATGTTTGTTATGGCCGCAGTCATGTTGATGATATCGGCTTCCTGCTCAACGGCTCAGGAGAATTTCTCAGGCAAATGGGCAATTAACGAATCAAAGAGTACCATGCCACAACTTCCGGGAGGCGGCCAGGGACAGGGTCAGGGTCAGGGTCGTGCCGGAGCCGGAGGAATGAGGCTTGCTGCACCCGAAATGACAGTAACCCAGCAGGGAGAAAACCTTTCGGTCGAAAAAGTCATGCCGGGACGCGACGGACAGACCCGGACAACCACCGAGAAGTATGACCTTGCCGGAAAGGTTACCGAAAATGCAGGTATGATGAACCAGAACAGGAAGTCACGTGTAAGCTGGTCATCTGACAAGAAGGTAATGACAATTGCCTCCACCATAACGGTTGATATGCAGGGCCAGTACTTCGACATCAACTCCTCTGAAATATGGAAACTGAGCGATGGTGGCAAGACCCTTACCATCGAATCAGTAACATCCACCCAGATGGGAGAGATGAAAAGTACGCTGGTATACGACAAGAAATAGATGATTTCTGACATCTGAAATCCACTGAGCCTCATCCATAAAGGGTGGGGCTTTTTTCATGAATTACAGTCAGGTTTCTTAACACAATATTAATATAAACATCAAGAGCAATTAATATACCGGTAACATGGCTGGCATACCTTTGAGGCAAATAATACCAAGAGATGAGAACAAAGGTTTTAACATCAGCAATAGTTTTCCTAATCGCAGCTACAACGGCCTTTGCGTCAGGAGACAAGGACAAGACAAAGAATAGCGGAAAAAACAAAGCATCAGAGACATCTGAGTTGATTGCCATCTCAGGCATCGTCAGGGACGCCGAAACAGGAGAAGCGCTTGCCGGTGTTCTGGTTAAGATCGAAGAGACGGGAACAACCATTTACACTGATTTCGAAGGCAATTTTGAACTGATGATCGCACCCGGTTCCTATACCCTCACAACATCAATGATTTCCTACGCTGCCATTAAGAGTCCGGTAGAAGTCAAACCCGCTGCCGATATTGTGACTCTGAAGCTTGAGAATTTATCCGTTAAAAGGTAGATCAGTAAACGGGATACTTTTAGGTTAGGAAGAGGCTGCCCTTTTGAGACAGCCTCTTTTTCTATCTACCGTAATCTCTTTCCATTATCAGGGTACCGCTTTCATCCCACATGTACCAGGTACCAACCTTCTCTCCCTTTCGATAGGTCATGTCATATCTTTTCACCCCGTTATCGTCCCAGACGTACCATTTACCGTTTTTCACTCCCTTAAGGTAATTGGCTTCTGCTATTTTGATACTATTCTCGCTCCAGGTGATCCATGTTCCATGCATTTTGCCCGAACGATATGCTCTTACCTCGTTCTTCGTGCCGTTCTCAAAATAGATTACTATGTCGCCATTGAGTGCACCCCTTCTAACGGGCATCTCTGCCTTCAGATTGCCATTGGGGTAATACTCTCTGTGAATTCCGGTGAAAAGCTTATTCTGATTATCATAATATAGTCCGTCTTCGCCTTCCCTGGTCTGAACCTGTTGTGATATGGCTGTTATCGTAATGCAGCCAGTCAAGAATAACAATGCAAATCTTTTCATGGTATTATACTGGTCAAATTTTAGTCCCTCATATTTATGAATCTATTCTGTCATGCAGATATCCCATCAGGCTAAAGATAATGATTATATCTTTTCCAACCGACAGGCTGACAGTCAAAACAAATGATTATTAATCTTCGTTATAGCGCCACTCATTCCTGATCCTGTCATACTGCAACCTTCCATCCGGCCATTCGATATAATCATTCCTTCGCAGGTAACGATCTACATTGCCGCTACTTATGAGTTCCCTTAAGAGTTCCCTGCCAATTGCGATCAGTTCCGACTCGTCCCTCACAGGTGTGTTGAATTCTTCTTTGAATTCTGTAAGTTTCATACCATCCTGTTCAAGCCTGAAGGTTCCACCAACCCCTCGTCTGGTTCCTGATACTGTTCTTGCAGGTCTTATCATATAATAATAATGAAGTCCGTCTTTACCTATATGGTAATAGACGATACGGAAATCGCGCGAGAGGTTGATGTAATACTGCCGGTTGACAGGGTCGTGTCGTGTCTGCCAGTCAGCCGTGATTGGCTTTCTTCCGATATATGTCACCATATTTACCGTTAGTGTGTCAATCTGGGCCTGACTGTAGTAGCGACTGATGTGGTATTTCCTGTCAAAACTGCAACCTGTCAGCAGGCTGACAAGCAGAAGGAGCAGGATTGCATTGTTTATCCTATTCATAAGTATTATAGTTTGTCTGGTACATTGCAAAAGTATTCTCAAACTTCGTTTTAATCGCGTGGATACCAACAAAAGAGCCGGGAGCACTGTCTCCTCCCGGCTCTATAATTGGTACGGACTGTCTCACAGTACCTTTTACTTTTTAGAAGTAAGAGATAATGTGGCAATCGAAAGCAGCCCATCCCTCTGTCCAGTCGGTGGTACCAAACGCACCGACGTAATTAACCTTCTGGAAGAAAGTGTCAGCCTTGGGAGTATTGTCCCAGCGGGCGCTGTTAAGAAGAACCGATCCGGCATTCGGGGTAAACTTCGGGTTTGGTGTATAGATCAATGGCAAGAAAGCTGATTGATCAATGCCAAGGTCCTGCCACTTGTCAAACAGACGGTTATTATATTCGGTTTTGTTAAATTCAGCCTCAAGTGCTGCCAGACCGCCGGGGAAATTGGCGTGAGCCTTAAGGGATCTTCCTCTGGGGTTGCTGGTATGCTGGACACCATTAGCAGGAGCTTCCGTAAATATTGTTCCCGCAGATCCGTAACCATTACCGCCCCAGTGCTCAACACCTGCAAGATATACGTTACGTATCTGAAGGTGACCATCAAGAAAAGCCTGTCCTGAACCGGCCCTGTCATCATCAATGTAGAGACCGTCAGCATAGCCTGTCAATAAGGAATTATAGATACTTATGCGGCTATTCCTTCTCAGCTGAGCAGCATGTTGGAACTGAATGCTGATGGGAGTCTCCCTTGTAACCTTTGGGCCAAGGCAGGTTATATTTGCAAATACTGCTGCAGTAAAAGGTTGGGCAGCGCTTCCCGTACCATTATTGTCGACTTCGAAGCCATTTGAACCCGACTGGTCAGAATTATCCCTGAACCTTATGCTGAGTCCAAACTGTATGCGACCGCTGTAGCCGAGGTCAACGTCCCAATCGTCATCGAGACCGCGGAATGCAATAAGGTACTTGTGGTCAACCGTTCCACCGAACCATTCAAATGCATCATCAAGTCCGTATGAGCACATTACATATTCTATTACAGTTCCCCTGCCAACGCTTCCCATGGTCAGCGAGTTAACTTCCTCGTTAGGATTGATTGGAACACCTGCATACTCAATGCGCACGTATCTGAGTACTCCTGAGTTGTCATCCGGATCAGTACCACCGTGAAACGCACCATAACCGCCTTCAATCTCTACCGGTGCTCCGGTGGCAGCTGTAACGTTATTGGGTGCCTTACCGCAGATTACAATACCACCCCAGTCACCTGATTCACGCGAGCCTACAGGGTTCTCGGAGGTGAATACAATGGGGTCTTCCTTTGTGCCTTCAGCATATATTTTTCCCCCCATCTGTACCACCAGAGTCCCTTTACTCTGGCGGTCGCCGATTACGACTGTCCCCTTTTCAATATTGAGGCGGGCATTGTTCTGTACCCTTACAAATCCGTTAAGTCTGTATATCTTGTCATTGGTCCAGTTTACCGTACCGGTTATATTGCCTGATATTTCAACCACCTCCTTGGAGGTAACTGTAACCGAATAGACTTTTATTTCACTCTGCTTTCCCTTATTGTCCAGTATCTGGAAGGTAAAATTCTGAATGGTTCCCACCGGTGCTACCTCAATAGTATATACGAAATCGTAATCAAGGCTGGTTTCACCATTTAAGGCAACAGGTGTCATGGGTACACCATTCTTAAGAATCACAATCTCTTTTGCACCACCCGGGGCAACTATTGACAATGTTGTGGTTACATTCTTCCCGGCCACTGTCATTCCGGTGGCGGTACTCAGTTCAAGCGTTGGAGCATCATACTCCTTTTCACATGATGCCATGGTCAATGCCAAGACCATTGCGGCAATAGGTGCAATCTTCAATAAAGGTCTGATAATCTGTTTTCTGAATCCAATAGTTTTCATCTCAATCTGTTTTGGTTATTACTTTAATTCTAAGGTTATTCCTGTTCTGAAATCCACCTCAAAACTACCGCAGCCAGATTAACAGGAAGTTAAAAATGAATGATGTTTAGTTTATGAATTTGTTAAGAGCCCTGCTGGAATCTTATACTTAAACCCAATGTAAACAGAGTACCGGGATAATATCTTTCAATAACCTGGTCGGTCTTCCGATCGAAAACACCATCACGGTTGGAATCCTGAAGCAGAAGAGTCTCCTGGTTGAAGATATCCTTTACCCCGGCTTTGAGTTCAATGCCACGCCCCAGGCTCTTTGTAATTGTGAATTCAGCAAGATGCCGCGGCATCTCATAAATATCGGGATACTCATCATAACCAATTATCATGATCCTTCGTCCGATAATATTGTACAGAAGATTCATCTGTAACCCCTTGCCTGCATCACGATAATATAAACCAGCGTTAACGATATAGGGAGATTGACCCTGCATGGGCCGCTCCTGGAAAATAAAACCGGTTCCCTTATCCTCAGGCTGTATCCTGCTGTAAATAATGGCACCATTGAACAACACTGCAAACCTTCCAAGGAAACCGTCCTGAAAAAGGCTTTCGAGAGATTTTCGTACTTCCACCTCACCGCCCATACTTGTCGCCTGTGATGCGTTAACCGGGATGAAGGTCTTTATGCCGGCGGTTCCGCCACCCGGCAGAAATGTAAGCTCAATGGCGTCAGTGAAATTCTTGTAGAACAAACCGGCGGTTATCATTTCGCCCTGTCCCGGATAGAACTCCCACCTGGTGTCGATATTCCAGACAGAGGCATTAGTAAGATCGGGGTTACCCTTTCTGACAAGATTATAGTTAAAATCGTAGAACCCGAAAGGAGCCAGTTCACGAAACTCAGATCTGTTTATTGTACGTCCGAGAGCCAGTCTGACCAGACTTCTCTCTGTGAAGTTGTATGCCAGGTTGAACGACGGAAGAACTGTAATATCATTGTTGTCAACATTCACCGGCTCATTGGTAAGGGTTCGGCTTGTCATTTTCATTATATTATCTTCCACCCGAACACCCGCAGTAATGCTTACACGACCGCTGAAGAGAGGCATTTTCATCATTGCATAACCTGCCAGAATTGTATTCTGAGCAGTATAAGAGTCAGATGGATTTGTCTGCTCATCTATCTTTATCCCGGTAACAGGATTGATGTTCTCAGGTGAGAACAGAACGTCAATTGTAACATATTTAAGACTCTGGTCGAACTCGGCCGCATTGGCTCTTACATAACCAAGGTTACGTCCATTGAATGACCTGTCTCTGTGATCATAAAAGATACCTGCCTTAATCTCGGGCGCGAATCTGCCAAATCGGGAATGCATCAACTTCTGAGTCAGATCGGCGGAACCGGCAGTCACGTTCTCTCTCATTTCAGAGTAGAACCTGCCCATGAAATATGTAGCTGCGGCCCCTTGCGGAATATATAATTCAATCTCACCGGTAACTGTGTCAAGTTCACTCCTGAAGCGCCTGTAGTCAGGTTCCTCCCTGGTTGATCTTGAGATACCAGCGGTCCAGTCGATTGCAGTATTCCCTCCTCCAAACTCATGCCTCCCTGTCAGCTGACCGGAATAGATACCTCTGTAGATCTGGTAAAATGAGTGGTTATTGGCATTATAATCGAATTCATACATTGGCCCTGTTCTGAATGTATATTCCGACTGACTCAGATGGTTATAAATGTTGATGAATTCGATCTTATGACCGGGGCCGAAGCTGAATAGCCAGTTATGAAGCAAACCAGTCCTTATCTTCTCACTGTTCCTGTTATCATTAAAGTCGAAAATCACTGACGACCGGTTAAGGTCCATATCATACTCGTTGTAGTCGCGCCGTCTGATGTCTTCTGATGATCTGGACATGCTATATGTCAGCGCGGTGACATTTCCGATTTCTACCGGCCCGATGTGCTTGCTGAATCCACCAGTAAGTGCCATACTATGATTGAGTCCGGCATTTATCGCAATAGGAACCCAGTTGTTGTTCAACGACCTGCCGACACTCTGTATCCTTTCAGGATCTGAGGCTATGCTTCTCAGACTGGAAGGAAAACCTGTTGGAAGGGCATTATATTTATTGTTGATACCGAGCTGACGAAACTTTCCGGTTTCCTGAACATAAAAGTCTCTAAGCGAAGTATTACTATCATATCCTGAACTGTATGTGATGTTTATGAAATTCCTCTCAGCAAATGCCCTCGTATATATCTTCACAACACCACCGGCGAAGTCTCCCGGCAATTCAGGCGAGGGGCTCTTGTATATCATTATTCTGTCAATGAGGCTGCTGGGCACCACATCGAAAGAGAACGACTTTGCATCTGCTTCCATAGAAGGCGCAAAAATATTGTGCAGCATAGCCGGATTATACCTTTCACTAAGACCCCTTATAAAAATAAACCTGTCATCTACAATTGTAACCCCCGGTATTCGCTTGACCACCGAAGCAGCGTCACTATCCTGGGATCTCTGTATCTGCTGCGAGGTTATTCCCGCGGCAACCACATTGGCAGTCCTGATAGTTGTTATCATCGAACCCTCGGTATGTGTTATTCTTCTTGCAACGACCTGCACACCCTCTATCTCAGTCGAAACTTCATTTAGGGAGACGTTTAATGAGGTTGTCCTTCCTGCCTGAACAACAACCCCTTCAATAACAACCGTCTCGTAAGAAATAAACATGACCTTTACGTTGTGGGTGCCTGCCTGAGCCCTGAATGAAAACTTCCCGTTCAGGTCAGATGATGAACCTGTCGTCGTACCATCGATTACCACATTAGCTCCCGGAATTGTTTCTCCCGTTGATTTATCAGTTATTACTCCCTCGATAAATCCGGTTTGTGCGCCGACCTGTAAGACAAAAGAATGAAAAACCAACACAAGTATTGCAAGACCTGATAATTTGCCCGACATAATGGAAATCACTTTTTATTTTTCGATTCAAAAGTACCTCGTCTGATTTACCTGCATGTTACCCGTCTGTTATGATATTATTACGCATTTGTTAAGTACAGTTTCGTACACTTTGTGCAACATTCACAATATTAACGCCATCCGCAACCCGGCGAAATCAACATTACCATAATAATAGCTTAACCTTAAATTAATCTTGTTCCGGGTACAACTTTATATCTTTCGCTCACGAACTATTTTACCACATCAGTAATGGAACATGAGAATAAATACAGGGTACTGTTGGTTGACGATGAAACTGACATCCTCGAATTCCTGGGATATAACTTAGAGAAAGCGGGTTATGAGGTATACTCCGCTACAAATGGCAGGATAGCACTCGAAACAGCATTGAGAGTTCGCCCTCATATTGTCATTCTGGATGTAATGATGCCCGACATGGATGGCATTGAGACATGTGAGGAGATAAGGAGATTTAAGGAACTTGACAATACCATGGTGCTTTTTCTGACAGCAAGGGCTGAAGATTACTCTCAGATAGCAGAATTCACCGCAGGAGGAGACGATTATGTCTCGAAGCCCATAAGGCCGAAGGTTCTTCTTAGCCGGATTGCAGCCCTTCTGAGGAGAACTTTGGCTGACACCCCTGCAACCAGGCCAGAGACTGACACAACCGGGGGAAAGGAAGGAAAGGAAGGAAAGGAAGGTATCAGGATTGACAGGGAACGCTTTCTTATTACCTGTAACGGGAAGGAAATGATTCTTCCCAAAAAGGAGTTTGAGCTCCTCGAACTGCTGATGTCAAAACCCGAAAAAGTATTCACCCGCGAGGAGATATTCAACAAAATCTGGGATAATGCTGCAATTGTTGGTGAACGAACCATTGATGTACACATCCGTAAGCTGAGGGAGAAGATAGGTGAGGGCTTTATCAGAACTGTCAAGGGTATAGGATACAGGTTCTCAGACTTGTAATAAATTTCGTCAGGCCACTGTATATTCTTTAACATTTTTTAATATATTGGTGCCTTGATTCATTCCTAGGCTGATGGGCACAGTTATAAACAGGAGAGAAAGTATGCTGTCGACGGCCTTCAGGCTGATAAGGTCAGGTTTTTCCTCAAACGACTATTACAAATCGATGAACATGGCTCTCTACAGGCTTAGAGATCAATACACCATGCTTCACTATCCGTTTCACATAAACGCCGATGATGATTTCCAGAATGCCCAGGAGAACCTTACAAGGCATTGTATGTCATTCGTATTGCCAGTTGAGGGTAAATCGGTGCTGGAAATAGGTTGCGGAAACGGCGTTCAGACCAAATACATTTCAGAAAACTACAAACCGGGTTTTGTCACAGGCATTGACTTGAGCAGGCCAAACATCGCAATTGCCAACAGGGAAAAGAAAAGACGTGGTATCAGTAATGTTTTCTTCCTCGTCGACGATGCCCAAAGGCTAAGGAAGATTCATGACCAGTCATTTGAAGTGATCATTAACATAGAGAGTGCATTTCACTATCCCGACAAGCTTTCATTTCTCAGGGAGGTGTACAGGGTTCTTGCTCCGGGTGGCAGGTTTGTCGTTGCAGATATTCTCACTACCAACAACAGGAAGAATGGAAAAGGAACCGGCTTTGCCGGAAGAATGTCGTTTAACCACTGGACACTGGAAGAGTATAGCAGGGGTTTCGAAGAGGCGGGTCTTAAACTTGAACAGACAGACGATCTGACACCCAGGGTCATTGATGGTTTCCGCAATTACCGTTCATACCTGAGAAAGATGAAGGCAAGGCATATATCTGAAACCCTGATTTTCAGATTGTTTTACCTGATCAATGTGAGACTGAATATATTCCTGCTTAAGAACCGCAGAAAATACATTCTCTTCGCGGGCACCCGACCAATCTGAACCTTTACACTGCCAATCTACCTGAATATATGTACCCCCTTCTGTTTATCATTATAGCACTCATTATCGGTGCAGGCACAAGGCACTGGCTAAAGAAGAGTCCCCTGCCCTACACAGTTACCCTTCTGGTAATAGGTCTTATTCTCGGGGCCATGAACAGGCTGGGGTGGTTTGGTCCAATTGCTCTCGGGTCCTGTAAGCTTGACATCTCATTCCTTGGCAGCTCACTCGATTGGGCAGGCCATATCGACCCGCATATAATCCTGTTTGTCTTCCTTCCAACCCTGATTTTTGAGGCTGCATTTGCCATGGACCTGCACACCTTCAAAAAGACTTCAGCAAATGCCTTCCTGCTTGCTGTGCCAGGTATCATTATAGCTCTTCTTCTTACCGGTACTTTCGTTATGTTCGTAAGGCATTCCGGTTTTGGGTTCAGCGGATGGAACTGGGCACTTGCACTGTTATTCGGAACCGTGGTCAGTGCCACCGATCCTGTGGCTGTTGTATCGCTTCTGAAAGAGTTGGGGGCTAGCAAGAAGCTGGGAACACTTATTGAGGGTGAGTCACTACTGAATGATGGCACCGCTATCGTCCTCTTCATGGTCTTCCTTGCCGTTGCAACAGGTTCAGGATCTGAGACCAAACCGGTTATCCAGTTCCTGAAGGTAG
>CAYUOS010000104.1:0-7026 GCA_964446435.1 uncultured Rikenellaceae bacterium
CGAGGCTCCTGTTTCGTACCTTATAAATGCCTTCGGGGTTCCGGCATAATCGAACCAGTAGTCCTCATCCTTCTGGCGGATGCGCTTCATGTCGAGGGGTATTCCGGTATCCCATTCCGTGCAGGTGCTTGCCCCGGTAATTCCCGGGAACTCAGGCATCAGCATCGAGTCGCGCCAGACACCGATCAGCGGGACAATGTGTGTTACCCTGAAGCGTGCAGTATCTTCTATAAGGCGATTATCGTCTCCTGTAAGGTAGTATGTCACCGTGAGAGAGTCTCCGGGCTTGCAGCCAAGGTCATCAGCCAGCCAGCTGTTTATGGCAATATCATACGGCGAGGCCAGCATTCCGGCGGTATTGTCAGGAATGCCCGCGATAAATGAATATGGTGTTGCACCGGAGGCTGAAACGATATTGTTGGCCAGGTAGGTAATCAGTGGACTGGCACCTGGAATCGCCGAAGTAAGCTCTTTAACGATGAAGTCATCAATAAAGATACGGTCGGAGATAATCTCCGTTTCACCGGTAGCTCTCACCGTGCGGAATCTAAGTGACTGGCCTCCCGGAAATGCCACCTCTGCCAGGGCTGCTTCTGTCTCCTGGGTTCTTATGGTGCTGCCGGCATGGCTTTCGGAGGCAATCATGAATCTGTTGGCCTTGCGGCGGCCCTGCAGGAACTGGTTGAACTCGTCGATACTGACGAAAATGTTGTAGGGCTGTATCTGGCTTATTGATGGATTGAAGAGCGCATAATCCTGGTCACGGACGACCTTCTTTACCGAGAGGAACAATGAGCCCTCCTCATCCTTTGAGGGGGCGAAAGGAGTGTGGTTCGGAATATCTGAGGGAGGGGCAAAGCGTACTATCACAAAATCACCTTCACTCACCTGCAGAGCGTCGGCCAGTCTGCCGCTCAGGACGGCCTCACCCCTGCCGGGTGTTTCGATTGAGGCATCATACCCTCCCATGACAAAGAAGGCTGAATCGACGCCCCAGATTCTGGCTCCGTTAACGGCCAGGTCTCCTCCAAATCCGCTCACTCGTCCGTTTACCTCCATAAGAGGTGCGACAGTAACACCAAGTCTTTCACCGAGAGCGGTAGCCAGCTCACGATCAGAGTAACGGAGTCCGGCGCTAACCATAATGCCGCTGCCGTTCAGGCGCTCTATGGTATTCTGCCTGAGGGTACCACGAACCGATTCACCTGCCAGCAGCGATGCCGTTATAACGGCGGCTATCAGCGCCACAACAAGCGAAAGTGTGATGTAGCTGCTGCTGTGCCATGCAACGGCCCTGGCAATTATGCTGGTTCGGGTAAGCTTCATTGTTGTACCGGAATAAGTTTGCCGTCGGTTAGCTCATAGCGGTTCTGCATTGAGGCAGCCAGCCTTTCAGAATGGGTGACCACAATGAGCGTCGAGCCAAATTCCCTGTTTAGTTCGGCAAGCAGCTCGCCCAGCACACCGGCATTTTTCCTGTCGAGAGAGCCGGTGGGCTCATCGGCCAGAAGAAGTGAAGGCTTATTGGCCAGCGCACGTACGAAGGCAGCCCGCTGTGCTTCACCTCCTGATACCGTAAAAGGGTATTTGTCAAGTATCCCGGTAATACCGGTTTTTTCGGCCAGTGCAGCTATGTGAGCCACTGTATCGTCGGGCATCGCTGCATTACTTCCTCCAGCAAGAAAGGGAAGAAGGATATTCTCCCCGATGGTGAGGTGTGGCAGCAGCAGGTGTTCCTGAAAAATGAATCCCACGTTACGGTGGCGAAAACGGGCTGCTTCATCGCCAACGAGAGAAGAGACATCCCCTGTTTTGAAATTTATTGTGCCGCTGTCGGGTTTCTCGAGAAGACCGATAATATTCAGCAATGTGGTTTTGCCGGAACCCGAAGGACCGGTGATTGCCACCGAACCACCTGCCGCGGCAGTGAATGAGAGGCCATCCAGCACCTTACCCCGTACGGGAAACGATTTTTCAATATTTAGCAGTTCAATCATAGTCACAGATCAAGAGAGTCCTCAAAATAAACAAAAAAGAGGAGTTATTGGTTTGAAGGGCAAAAATCATTACAGCGAGAGATTTAATTCTTCCTTCTTGTTAATTCCATTAATTTGGCTGTATGATCGACCATGAAAAGGGGAATATTCAAAAGACCCTCGCTGAACCTAAGATTTCTCATTGAAAAACGAACGCTCAAATCAGGATTATATTCCTTGCGATAAAAGGCAAGGCTTTTACTTCTTACATTCTCATCGGACTTTACTTCAGCAGGAATAATTTCATTTTGCTGCTGGATAATGAAGTCAACTTCTGCTTTGTTATCCGACCGCCAATAATAGGGCAATCCTTCAAATTGTGTCAATAACGATGTAAGAATGAAATTCTCTGTCAATGCCCCCCTGAATTCGGTAAAGAGACGGTTGCCTTCCTTTATGGCAACAGGGTCAAGTTGTGAAAGTCTGCGTAGTAAACCCACGTCTGACATGTAAATCTTAAACGCCCCCAAATCTCTGTAAGCAGAGAGAGGTATCGCAGGTTTGGTAATGCAGTGAATTTTGCAGACAAGTCCGGCATTTATCAGCCATAATAGCGCATCTTCATACTCCCTTGCCCTCGCACCCGGCTTTACTGCCTGATACAGGAACTTACGATTCTCTCTGGCCAGCTGGGCTGGAAGGGAATTCCATATAAAATTGATTTTGGGGATGTTCTTTGTGTCAACATGTTTTGAAAAGTCCAGCCTGTATGCATCAAGAATATTACTTAACACATTTTGAGTTTTTTCTATATCCTGATTCTTAATCAGTGCTACCACAGCTTCAGGCATTCCTCCGGTAAGAAAATACATTTTTAATTTATCAGCTAATTGTGAAAAAAAGATATCAGGAACCGGTTCAATCACCTCAATATTATTGAGGTAGTGCCATAATTCGCCTGAGGATTCTGCAAGAAACTCATTAAAAGTTATAGGGTGCATTTGAATAAAATTCACTTTACCCACCGGAAAGGAGGCTCCACGACATAATGCGACACCCAGTAAAGAACCGGCACAGGCAATGAAGTAACCCGGAGATTCTTCATAAAAATATTTCAGGGAATTAAGCGCAGAGCTGCATTCCTGTATCTCGTCAAAGATGATTAAACTCCTTCCCTCAATAATTGGTTTGCCATGCAGCAGAGTAAGATTCTCAATAATCCGTTTCGGATCTTTGGAGACTTCAAAAAACTGTGCAAGTTCAGATTGTTTTTCAAAATTGAAGTAAGCCACGTCATCAAAATGGTCCCGTCCAAATTTTTTTAGCAGCCAGGTTTTACCTGTCTGCCTTGCGCCTTGTATAACAAGAGGCTTTCTTTCACTGCTGCTTTTCCAGGCGAGAAGTTTGGAAATAACCGTTCTCCTGATCTCCATAACCACGCTTTTAGTGCTTATTGTGTGATTTTAATCACATAAAACATATTAATCATTGTCAAATATACTTTTTTTTTTGGAATAGAGAATAATTCTTCAAAATCGGTCAAATTAATTAGCCGCCACTTCTCGTGTGAATAAATCCAAAATGACAATCTGGCTAATGACAGATGATTTTCTACCTTACCAGTAAACGGGCACTATGATACCATGTATTATTTCCTCCGGGAACGCCTGAACCGTAAAATACGCCATAGCGTTGATTGGTTGGCTCTCCATTGATTACATATTTATAATTGCTTTCGTGGAACATTGTAAGATAAAGCCCTCCACTGCTTCGCGGAGACCACATATAATCTACAGAGGAGGAACTGATCCCACATCTGTCGAGCCGCCTGGCACACTGGTGAGATTAAATTTCATAATAGAGGTTTCTCACCCTTTCCTGCATTACGCCGCCGCCGGTTATCTTTCTGAGAGTTTCGGCGCCTTTTTCTCCCATTGTAATTCTAAGCGCGCGGTCGGCCAGCAGCTTGCCCATTTCAATTGCCAGTTGTTGTGGGGTATCTTCACTATAGATTACTCCTCCACCGGTCATCGAGATAATCTCAGGGAAGGCTCCCGTTGCGGGCTGAACAACCGGCACTCCTGCACCGATTGATTCAATTAGGTATTGTCCCCAGGCATCGGGTTTACGCACCGGTACCGACAGCAGGTCGATGCTTCTGAAGAACTTCTCCTTGGAGGTGCCCGAGAAGCCATCATGGAGGTGCAGGTCGTGACTGCGGCCTGCCCTGGCGACGATCTTCATCTGGCTCCTGATAAACCTGGTATCTGAAGCAGTTGAGCCTCCGCATAGATGCAGCTGCACTCCCGGTACTCTGTCGCCCAGCATCAGCCATGCCTCAATCATCTTGTCGAGTCCGTTGGCCACACTAAGCCGTGAAAAGAATCCGACAGAGGGTGGCTCTCCCTCTGCTCTTGGAGTCACCGAAAACTCAGCCGGTGTGACGGGATTGATTACCTCAATCAGATCGGCAGGCAGTCCGGTCTTGTCTGAAACGAGCTTCCTGTAGTACTCACTTGAACTTATGAATCTTACGATGTTCTTCCTGCTTTCGCCTATCCTCTGCCACGCTTCGCTGCGATATGGTTCGCGCATTTCGTTAATCCAGTCATCTTCATTCTGCAGCGAACATACCACGGGTATATCTGTACGATTCCTTATATGGGCTGCCAGTCCGGTCAGCAATGCGTTCGAAAGGTGAATCACATCGGGCTGCCCATATTCAGAGAGGTAGCTCAGCAACTTATCAGTCTCCTTTTCGAGAAACGAGGCGTTGCCGGTAATCATATCAATGGTGGTCTTTTCGAGTCCCACCGGTGTGGTCGATCCGGCCTGCCGTGCCGCGAACCGCAGCATGGGAGGGGAGTCGAGCATTCTCTCTACAAACCGGGGCATCTTTCGGGCAAAGGGTACCCTCTCCTTGAAGAATAGCGAGATGGCTCCGAAGAAGACCTTTGATTCGAAGAGGTCGCCGAAGTTTGTCTTGTTGGGCAGAAGGTAGAGCGGAATCGCGGTGACCGAGGTGCCCGGATTGTTTTTCATTACGCTGACAAACATCTTGTCGCGGTGGCAGTTGGCACAATAGAATGAATCGCCGGTTCCTGGGACTATATATGCAATTTTCATACGGTAGGAAGATTATCCGAAGGCCAGCAGCCTGCCGTCCTCAGTCAGAATATAGAATACTTTTCCGGCCACGGCAGGAGAGCCACCCACAGGTCTGCCGGTGTCGAACTTCCAAAGTTCGCGGCCGGTACGGAGATCGAGTATATAAACCCTTGAGTCGCGCGATCCGAACAACACCTTGTCGCCTGCAATCACAGCGCTGCCTGTTATGCGCCCGTTTGTCGCGAACCTCCACATTTCCTTGCCAGTGGTGGCATCGAAGCAGTAGAAGTTTTTATCCTCGCTGCCTATGGCCACCCTGTTGCCTGAAATTGCAGGCGTTGCCACCAGCACGCTGGTTTCATCCTGCCCCGGCGCCTTCCAGAGTGTTCGTCCGGTATTGATGTCGATGCAGTGGAGGGTTCCCTCATAATCACCAATAAAAGCAAGGTTATTCCTCAGCGCCGGAGATGCTGCTATATAGACATCTACCAGGTTGTTCCTCACTTCAGTTCCCTTGTCGGTGTCGACAACCCGCAGGTATCCGTCGCAGCCGCCGAAGACGGTTCTTCCCTGTGAAACGGCAGGTGTTCCGTTGATGAAGTTGTTGGTTTCAAACTTCCAGAGGCCCTTGCCTGTTGCTGCATCGACAGAGTGCAGGTAGTAGTCATAACTTCCCACAATTATTGTGGGCCGTGAAGCCGTTCCGGCAATGTTTGGCGAGCCTGTTATCTGGTTTTCAGTCTTGTAGGTCCAAACCTCGCGGCCTGTCTTAACATCAAGGGCTATCAGCCTTCCATCGAGGGAACCGAAAATCACCATATTGTTGTGAATCAGCGGCGCGCCCTCAATTCCCGTCTTGGCCTCGTATTTCCATGCATCCTTGCCGTCGGCGTTTACCGCGTGCAGTACTCCGTTGTTGTCGCCGAAGAATATCATCGAACCGTTGGTTACCGGCGACGACACCGACCTTACCCCGCCGCTGTATGACCAGAGCAACTTCGGCACTGCAGGCAGGTTTGTGGCGGCGTTACCATCAAGGGCGGCATTGCCTCTGAAGATCGGCCAGTCGCTACGACCCGGCTGTGCCTGAAGGACTGCGGTGATAAAAAGGAGTGATATGGCGGTAAAAAGCTTCATTACTTCTAATCTTTCAGTGCGAGCGCCCCGGTTGGACAGATCTCTGCAAACTCACGGGCAGCATCGTTAAGTATATCAACAAAATCGTGATAAAGAGGTTCAGTGATTATGGTCTCATAACCCCTTCCCCTGAAGCACAATGTCGGCTGTCCGGTGAGCTTTTCTCCAAGCCTGACACATAATCCGCACTTGATGCACTTTGCATGTTCAAATATCAGGCCGCTTACGGGATTAATCTTCTTCTCAATCGGGTAAGCGGTATGCTTGCCTCGCGGATTCTTCACCTGCAATTCAGCGGCTACATCCCTGAGCCGGCAGTCAGATGCGGCACGGCAGTCGCAATGCAGGCATCGTGAGGCCTCCTCACAGGCTTCGGCTTCGCTTGCCGGATCGGGATAGTTTGCTGCGCCTGGTACGGCATCCTTCAGCCACTCACGAAACTCTTCATCGGTGACGGAACCGAGGGTGGAATTGAAATCACGGTTTCCGGTAAACGGTTTCCGGTTTCCGGTTTCCGGAGTCTGGTTACCTGATACCTGATACCCGGTACCCGGCACCTGATACCTGCTACCCAGATATATCACGGTGTTCTTAATAGATATGTTCGTATCTATCTTCTTCCTGCGGCAGGCTTTGTCACAGTATCCCTTGCATGCGGTGCAGACGGCCACGGGGTCGCCGAGGGTGCTGTAGGCCAGGTCGGTGGCTTCTGCGATCTTGCCGGCGGTAAGCAGGCGGTTCATAAAGGGGATATCGAGTTTATGGGGACAAACCAGGCGGCAGGGTGCCTCGCATTCGGCACGGT
>CAYUOS010000104.1:7126-11995 GCA_964446435.1 uncultured Rikenellaceae bacterium
ATATCGAGTTTATGGGGACAAACCAGGCGGCAGGGTGCCTCGCATTCGGCACGGTGTTCGACCAGCAGCAACCGCACCGCTTCAGCCCTCATTCTTATCACTTCGGGGCCCGAGGCATCTATGTCCATATCTTCAGCCACCAGAGCCGAGCACGATGGAATATATTTACCGCTTTTGTTCTCACGAACCATGCATACCATGCACGAGGTATAGTGTTCCATACCGGGCTTGTAGCATAGCGATGGCACGTCGATGCCCTCTTTCCTGATGACGTCGATGAGTCTCGATTGTTCCGGTGCTTCAACCGGCATGCCGTCTATTTTGATAGTAACCATTCCTTATCCTTTGTCTATAGCATCGACCGGACAGACTTCGCGGCAGCTGTCGCACTTGGTGCACAGTTCCTGGTCGATTGTATGTATTTCGTACGGGGTGTAAGGTATGGCATCAACCGGACATACCTGCACGCATTTGGTGCACCCTATGCATTTGTCGTTAACGGTATATTTTATCAGATCCTTGCATCGGCCTGCGGGGCATATACCCTTTGCATGGGCCTCAAATTCCTCGCGAAAATAGAGCAGGGTGGTGACAATGGGATTTGGTGCAGTGCGACCCAGTCCGCAAAGACTGCCGTCCTTAACGTAGTGGCATAGCCTTTCGAGTTCGGTTATATCATCAGTGGAAGCCTTACCCTCGGTGAGGCGGGTTATTATGCGCAGCATCTCTCCCGTACCCACCCGGCAGAATGTGCACTTTCCGCACGACTGCTCATGTGTGAAGGTGAGGAAATACTTTGCCACATCGACCAGGCAGTCTGAGTCATCAAGTACAACCAGTCCACCTGATCCCATCATGGCACCCAGTCGGGTAAGCTCTTCGAAATCGACCGGCATATCAGCCAGTCGCTCAGGGATGCATCCGCCGGAAGGACCCCCTATCTGCACCGCCTTAAACTTACGGCCCGGGGCTACGCCTTCCCCAATCTCCTCGACAATGCGCCTTATGGTAATACCCATGGGAACCTCGATGAGTCCTCCGCGTGCCACCTTGCCTGCCAGTGAGAATACCTTGGTGCCCTTGCTGCCTGCTGTGCCGATGGCGCTGAATTTGGCTGCACCGTTGCGCAGTATCCATGGAACCATCGAGAAGGTTTCGACATTGTTAACAAGAGTGGGCAACCCGTTGAGGCCCGATACGGCAGGGAAGGGAGGCCTGAAATGTGGGGTGCCGCGATTTCCCTCTATAGATGCTATGAGGGCGGTCTCCTCACCGCATACGAAGGCACCGGCGCCTTCAAAAACGCGTAATGTAAAGTTTTGGGGGGAGAGTTTTGACGGGTGGTCACCGGGGACAATTGAATTTTCGTTTTCAGCGGGTTTGCCACCGGGTTGGGTGCCGATTATCCCCTCCTTTTCGCATATTTCTATTGCCGCCTTTATTCTCTCGACGGCGAGCGGGTATTCAGCCCTGATATAGAGCACTCCTTCTGTTGCCCCGGTAGCACGGGCGGCGATTAGCATTCCCTCGATCACCCTGAAGGGGTATGACTCGAGCAGCATCCTGTCCATGAAGGCACCCGGATCTCCCTCGTCGCCGTTGCAGATGATTACCTTGTGCTCAGCTGTGGTGGCAGCCACAATCTCCCACTTCTTCCCGGTGGGAAAACCGCCACCGCCTCTTCCGCGGAGGCCGCTCTCAAGAACCTCTCTCACCACATCTGCAGGCTTCATCTCCTCTTGTGCCCTGCGCAGGCCTTCGAAGCCTCCGTTGGCCTTGTATTCATCGATGGAAAGAGGAGATAGCAGTCCGTAATGTTCGGTGGCGATATGCATCTGGTACCCGAGGAAGTTGTCGAGGTGCTTCTCACGAACCTCATCGGGGTGTATCACCTGGCTGCGGTCGAGCTCGTCAGTGCGGAAGGTGTCGAGCAGTTCGTCAAGTGTTCCTCGCAGCTTTGCCAGCGGTGTTCGCGGCTGGAGGTGCTTCAGGAGGATATCCTGAACCTCGCGTGGATTGACGTTGATGTATCTTTTTGGCTCCCTGTCCTTTACGGCTATCTCGAGCAAGGGTGTCTGGTTGCAGACGCCGACGCATCCCACCGGCTTCACTGCGGCATCGAGGCGGTACTCGTCCATCACCCTGCGCACCTCTGTAATTACGTCGCTGCTTCCTCCGGCGATGCAGCAGGAACCGAGGCCCACGCGTATTTCGTTGCCGCTGTCGGTGGGAGTGAACTCGAAGATGCCTGAGGTGTCGGCACCGGGATTGCTGAGGAAGTCGTCAATAACCTCACCAGCCTTCGAGGTGAGTACATGTCCGTATGTCTTTTCGTCTATCTGCACCACCGGGGCGAGGGTGCAGCATCCGAGGCATGCTACATTCTCTATTGAGAATTTGCCGTCGGCGGTGGTGATCTCTCCCTTTCCGAGCTTCAGCACCCTGCGGAAGGCGTCGCCGACCAGGTCAGCACCCTTAACGTGGCATGCGGTTCCGGTGCAGATCTTAACTACATGTTCGCCATAGGGGATGTGCCTGAACTGGTTGTAGAAGGTTGAAACTCCGGTAACCTGCTGTGGAGTTACTTCGGTAAGTTCGTAGAGTATTTTAAGGGCATCGGAGGGGATGTAGTTGAAGCTATCCTGTATAGCCTGCAACAGGGGTATGACCTTGTCGGCCTCCCTGCCGGTGGCGGCTACTATTGCTTCCACCGCAGGCCTTATGTCGTTGGCCCCGGTTCCCCCGCAATTGCAGTTGTGACTCTTTTGTATATCGCTATTTTGTGCCAATGCAGTATAGGTTTTTAGCAGCCCTGATGAAGATTTTGCCGTTAGCGAAGGCGGGTGTGGTGTAGACGCGTTCGCCCAGGGGTGAGGTGGCGAGGAGTTCGAATTTGCCTGATGCCCTGAAAATGAAGGTGTTGCCGGGCACGTCGGTGAGATAGACCCTGTCGCCGACGATGATGGGCGAGGAGTAGAATTCGTAGTCGAAATAGTGCTCCCAGAGGACCTTGCCGGTGCGTGCGTCGTAGCAGGCCACGGCGCCGTAGCTGGTTGCCACGAATAGGTGATCGTCGGTTGCCACGAGGCTTGAGATTTCAGGGGTGAACTCGTTGTCCTCCCAGAGTGATGGGACTGTGCCGGTTGTGGGTTTGACGGCTACGAGTTTTGCGAATTCGTTGCCGATGAATACCGTTGTGCTGTTGACGCCAGGCGAAGGTCCAATCTCGGCGCTGACACCCCTGGCTCTCCAAATTTCGGCCCCGGTGTTGGGGTCGTATCCGGCCACGAAGGGGTCGCTGTTGATAATAACCTGGTCTCTGCCGTTAAGACGTGCTATCACGGGAGATGCCCAAGATATCTTGGCGCCGGTACGCACTGTCTCCCAGACTTTTTCGCCATTGCGGGTGTTGAAGGCCATCAGCGAGGCACCGCGGTTATGGTCGTACTGGACGATAACCGTGTTGTTGTATATGACAAGCGATGATGAGTGTCCGTAGTGGTTGTCGGGAACGCCAAGGTTCTTTGCCCAGATAATCTTGCCGTTATGGTCGGCACAGACGAGGTTGCCGGTTCCGAAGATGGCGCACACCACTTCGCTGTTGACGGCAGCCGTTGGAGCTGCGAGGCCTGTGTCTTCGGTGGTCTCGGGTGGTCTTGCCGGGGCTCCGGGGACGTTGGCAGCCCGGGCTGTCCAGAGCAGTTTGCCGTCGGTGACGCTGTAGCAGTAGATCTCTTCTCCGGCTTCATCGGCGCCGGTGATAAAAAGCCTGTTGCCCCAGATGACCGGTGAGTTGAAGCCCTCCTTCTTTGTTTCGGTTTTCCAGATTATGTTTTTGCCTGCTTTGCCGTCCCACTCAAGGGGATAGCCTGTACCCTCCGCGAAGCCGCGGCCTCCGGGGCCACGGAAGAAAGGAAACGTTGTGCCGGGGGCACTGATATCAGATGCAAGATTAACGATTTCGGATTTGCTAGCCGGGTCGGGTTGGGTGGCGGGGGTAGCTGGTTGTTGGGTACTGGTTTCTGGTTGCCGGCCTGTGGTTATGTCTGAAGCCGGTGTTTCTGTTGAAGTGCCCGGCTCTGTCTGCATCGTTTCAGTAGGTGTCAGCGGGCTTGCCGGAGTGGTGGCCGGTTGTCCGGCAATGGATACTATCTGCACCTCGTCGTCGGCAGTCACCCTGCCCGGCGATGGTAGGTTTCGGCGCATCACGGCCGATACCACAAGTGCTCCGGCGAAGATCAGCACTGCCGGTGCCAGCAGCCACTGCCGTTTTATCTTCCTGATGCTGGTTTCGTCGGCAGCATCGCCGGGAAATACCGGAATTGTCTTGTCTGACGAAGAGATAAGCCATAGCGCAAGCACAAATACTATCGCGCTGGCCAGCAACAGGTATGAACCGGCCCTTACCTGCCACGTGGCAGTGAAGAAAGCCTTGCGGGCGATAAGGTCTAGCGAGCGGATCTGTTCCTGCAGGTCGCTGTTTTCAGGGTCGCGGTCGAGCTGCTCCTTCAACTGCAGCAAGGCGGGGTTGTCGAGCGGGTCGATACGTTTCAGCTGCACATAGCCGAAAAGCATCATCACCGCCACCAGCAGGGCGAATATCCCTGCCACCATGCTCACCGTCCTCAGCGTTTTTATATCCTTTTCTGAAAGCTCCATATAATTGAGTTATATTGTATTGTTCCCATTTTTTGTCACCGGGCAGAACTCGAAGCAGCGCGCGCAACTCACGCACTTGCCCCTGTCAGGCACGTAATCGGTGCGTTCCTCCCTCCGTGTGGAGGCGAAGAGCGCCACTCCCAGCGCCGTTCCGAAGAAGAGCCCCATCCATCGCGATCCATTCCGGAAGCGTTCCGTTATGACGACCTC
>CAYUOS010000105.1:0-11981 GCA_964446435.1 uncultured Rikenellaceae bacterium
TCTCATCCGGAACGCCAAGGTCGTAAAGCATCTTAAGAACGGCAGAATTCATCATTGGAGGGCCACAAATGTAGTATTCAATATCCTCAGGCTCTTTGTGATTACTCAGATAATTATCAAGCAGTACTTTATGTATAAACCCGGTATATCCTTTCCAGTTGTCTTCGGGTAGAGGTTCTGATAGTGCAAGGTTGAAACTGAAATTCGGGAACTCAGATTCAATCTTTCGGAATTCATCCTCATAGAAGACTTCCCGTTTCGACCTTGCTCCGTACCAGTAAGTGACCTTTCGGTCTGACTTCAGCGTATGGAAGAGGTGGAAGATATGGCTTCTCAGCGGAGCCATTCCGGCCCCACCACCTATATAGACCATTTCGTTCTTTGTATCCTTGATATGGAACTCACCGTAAGGGCCTGAAATCATCACCTTGTCACCCGGTTTGCGGGTAAAGATGTATGACGAGCAGAGCCCAGGAGGCACGTTCATGAACTGCTTCTTTGCATTATCCCATGGAGGTGTGGCAATCCTGATATTCAGCATGATAATATTACCTTCTGCCGGGTGATTTGCCATTGAATAGGCCCTGTAGGTTTCGGTCGTATTCTTTACCTTCAGATCCCATAGTCCGAACTTATCCCAATCCTCATGGAACTCTTTCTCTACCTCAATATCGCGGAATGAAACCTCGTATTTCGGCACGTCAATCTGTATATAGCCTCCCGACTCGAAATCAAGTGTCTCTCCCTCTGGCAGCTTCACAACAAATTCCTTTATAAATGTTGCCACATTGTGGTTCGAGACTACTTCACACTCCCATTTCCTGATGCCAAGTACTGCCTCGGGAACTTTTATCTTCATGTCTTCCCTTATCTTGACCTGGCAACCAAGTCTCCAGTTTTCATTCTGTTCCCTGCGGGTAAAGAAGCTGACCTCAGTGGGGAGTATTGAGCCGCCGCCTTCAATTACCTGACACCTGCACATACCACAGGTTCCTCCGCCTGCGCATGCTGAGGGAAGGTATATCTGTCCTGCAGCCAATGTAGCCAATACCGTTGATCCCGGAGAAACGGTCATTTCGCGGTCGTTGATGGTCAGCTTTACATCACCCTGGGGTGTGAGCTTCTTCTTTGCGTACAGCAGCAGGACCACCAGCAGCAGTATTACAAACAGGAATACCACCATGCTGGTAAGTATTGTTCCGACCGTAGACAATCCTAATATCATATCTGAAACCTTTTCAATTAAAGTTTAATTCCCATAAAGCTCATGAAAGCTATTCCCATGAGGCCTGTGATTATGAATGTGATTCCCAGTCCCCTGAGAGGTGGCGGCACGTTGCTGTACCTGATCTTTTCCCTGATGGCTGCAATTCCTGCAATTGCCAGAAGCCATCCTATCCCTGAACCGAAACCAAAAACCGCAGCCTCAGCGATGTTGGCATATTCCCTCTCTTTCATAAAGAGGGCGCCTCCCAGAATGGCACAGTTCACGGCGATTAGCGGAAGGAAGATACCGAGAGAGCTGTAGAGGGCAGGACTGAACTTTTCGATTACCATCTCCACCAGCTGTACCATCGATGCAATTACCGCAATGAACATTATGAATGAGAGGAAGCTCAGGTTGACGTCTGCAAATCCCTCTCCGAGCCACATGAGGGCTCCCTTCTTGAGCAGGAAGTTGTGTATGAGATAGTTTACTGGGACTGTTATCGTCAGTACGAAAATTACCGCAATTCCCAGACCCACCGAGGTCCTGACTGTCTTCGACACTGCCAGGTATGAGCACATACCCAGAAAGTAGGCGAAGATCATGTTGTCAACGAATATTGACTTGACGAATATATTTAACATGTTTTCCATGGCAGGCTCTTTCTAGTTTTTCTCAATTAAGTCGCGATCCTTGCTTCTCTGAACCCAGATTATGATACCCACGGTTATCAGGGCCATCGGGGGTAGAATCATCATTCCGTTATTCTCGTAGCCGACCGACATCAGTCCGAGCTTCTCCATTACCGGGTAATCCATAATGGTACCCGACCCGAGGAACTCTCTGAAGAAGGCAACCACAATCAGTATCCACCCATAGCCTGCAGCATTGCCAAGTCCGTCAAGGAATGATTCGTAAGGATCATTCACCATTGCAAAGGCCTCAAGCCGGCCCATTATTATACAGTTTGTAATTATGAGCCCTACGAATACCGAAAGCTGTTTGCTGATGTCAAAGGCAAAGGCCCTGAGAAATTCATCAACCAGGATCACCATTGTGGCTATAACCACCAGCTGTACTATGATCCTTATTCTTTGAGGGATCCATTTCCTCAATAAGGAGATAACAACATTCGATACTACCAGGACAACCACCACCGACAGCGCCATCACAATCGCGGGCTTCAGCTTTACAGTAACCGCAAGTGCCGAACAGATTCCCAGCACCTGTACCGTTATAGGGTTTGACGTCCCAAGAGGTTCTCTTAGAAGTTTAAGATTCTTTGCCGAAAGCAACGGCTCCTTTTCCTGTGTGTCCATAACCTATAACCTGTTTTTATTGAAATATTTTTCATACTTGACAAGGCAGTCGTAAAGCATCTCTTCGAGGCCGACGCTTGTAATGGTTCCTCCCGAGACAGCATCCACTCCATGCGGATCATCAGCTCGTGCCCCACCCTTGATTACCTTGATTGAGACAAATTTATTTCCTGAGAATAGCTTCTTGCCATTGAACATCTCTCCGAACCATGAGGTGTTTATCTCGGCACCCAGACCCGGTGTTTCACTTGTATGGTCGAAGTTTACTCCATAAACAGTGCTCATATCAGACTTAATTGATATGTAACCGTAGATTGGACCCCACAACCCCCTACCCTCGAGCGGAATAATAATAACCTCAAGTGTATCGTTCGGTTTAGCAATAAAGAGAGGCAGGCTCTGCTGATCAATTGGCTTGCGCTGTTCTGCCCTCAGGTCTATCGTAAAGGGGTCTACATTCTCAACCGCATCACCGTTAACGTTGATTACGAGACTCTTCTTTATCACACTCTGGTACAATTCAGCTGCATTTGTACGGTCTGATTCAATTCTCACTGATGCGAGAATGTTTCTCTTCTTCTCAATCTCACGGTTTTGTTCCTGGCGCGGTTGAAGCAGCATTGCGGCAGTTGAGAGGAGGGCAGCAACTACTGCTACCATCACTACCGAGAAGAGGAATATATATCTGTTGCTAAAGTCCTTCATATCAGTAAGCTTTTTGTAGTGAGGCCCTTTTCATTCTCCTGGCGATATTTGCCTGCACAACATAGTGATCGATAAGCGGGGCGAATACATTCATCAACAGGATTGCAAGCATCATTCCTTCGGGGTATGCAGGGTTGAGTACCCTTATAAGGACCGCGAGAATTCCTATAAGGAAACCGTATATCCACTTCCCCCGTTCAGTCTGTGTTGCCGTTACAGGGTCGGTTGCCATGAATACGGTTCCGAATGCGAAGCCACCTGTAATCAGATGGTACCAGGCTGGTATTTCCATATATGGGTTGACAGCAACGAGGTTCATCAGGAAACCCATGCCAAGGCCTCCTGCAACAACGCTGAGCATAATCTTCCAGCTTCCTATTCCGGTTGCGAGCAGTATTACCGCTCCTATCAGAATGGCGACAGTTGATGTCTCTCCTACTGAACCGGGTATGGTACCGATAAACATCTCCATTACCGATGGCATGCTTCCGGTCTCATGTGCTGCAGCTACGGCGAGCGGTGTTGCTCCTGAAAATCCGTCAAGCACACCGGGGTTTGACATCATTCCATGTATCCAGACCTTGTCTCCTGACATCCATGCCGGATAACTGAAAAACAGGAAAGCCCTGGCAGTGAGTGCCGGGTTAAGTATATTCATTCCGGTTCCGCCAAATACCTCCTTGCCGATAATTACGGCAAAGGCTGTGGCTATTGCCAGCATCCACAGGGGTATGTCAACCGGTACAATAAGGGGTATCAGCATGCCTGATACAAGGAAGCCTTCGTTGATCTCGTGACCCCTTTTCTGGGCAGTGAAGAACTCGATTCCAAGGCCAACACCATAGCTTACGACTATAAGTGGCAGAACCTTGAGCAAGCCGAACCAGAAAAGCTCGGGAATAGAACCTTCAAGGCCTGACACCACCGGGCCGTATGCCCTGAAATGCTGAAGCCCTACATTGTAGCAGCCAAATAACAGTGCTGGTGTCAGGGCTACTATTACCATAAACATCGATCGTTTCAGATCGATATGGTCACGTACATGCGAACCCTTCGATGTTACGGTGTCGGGTACGAACATGAAAGTTTCAAAGCCCTCGAACACCGACTGGAAAGCGCTAAACCGGCCACCTTTATGAAAATGTGGCTTGAGTCGGTCTAACTGTTTTCTAAGTAAATTCATTATAGTTATTGTGCTTATGTTACTAACTCATCTCCTTTATCATAAGGTCCAGGCCCTTGCGAATCAACGACTGTATCTCAATCTTCGACGGGCAGACATATTCGCATAGGGCGAAATCCTCCTCAGCTACTTCGTAAATACCGAGTTTTTCCATCATATCGATGTCGCCGACAAGAATCGATTTAAGCAATTGCATCGGGAATATGTCCATCGGCAGAACCTTCTCATATATACCCGTCATTACAAAAGCTCTCTCGCCCCCGTGCATATTGGTATCAACAACATACTCACTGCCGGGCAGCAATGATGATGCAAAGGCTCTCGAAAAGCTGTGCTTTGCAAATCCCGGAGTAATCCATCCGAAGAACTCATGGTATTTACCTTCAGGGATTACTGTTACCATACTGTCGTAATACCCCAGAAACCCGTCAGCCTTGATTGCGGTTCCTGTAAGCACATTTCCGCTTATATACCTTACCTCTCCGGGTTTTACGTTGCCCTTAAGCGCTGCCGCCACAGATGCTCCCGACCTGATTCTGCAATAGGCTGGCCTGCTGACTTCACTGCCGGCGATGGCTATTATCCTGTCATGCCGGTAGACCCCTTCTGTAAAAAGGCGTCCTATTGCTGCAACATCCTGCAGGTTGACATACCAAACCACTTCACCCTTGTTTACAGGATCGATATGGTGGATCTGTATACCGACGTTGCCGGCCGGGTGAGGTCCCCTGACATAATGCTTCACCACTCCACTTATGTTCCTGAATACGCTGCCGGTAGTATTTGACCCGTCGAGAACAAGGTTCACCTTTCCTTGTGTCAGTTTTCCAAGCACATCGATTCCGGTCTGAAACTCCTTCATGTCGCTGTTGTGCACCACAAAGTCGTAATCAGGTGCCAGTGGTGAGGTGTCGAAACCTGAGATGAATATCGACTTCGGTTCCTGGTCAGGCAACGCGACAATATGGTAGGGTCTCTGCCTTATTGCGGGCCACAATCCTGATGCAAGCAGCCTTGATCTGATCTCCTCACCTGAAAGTGAGTCGGGCCTTGCAATCCCAAAATCAACATAATCCCTGCCCTCCTCCTCAATTATTACCTCGAGAATGTACCGCCTCTCGCCCCTGACGATATCGGCTACCCTACCGCTCACAGGTGAGGCATACATTACCTCCGGTCTGAACTTGTCGTAAAAAAGTGTTGTGCCGGCCTTAACCGGATCACCTGGTTGAACCAGCAGTTTAGGCACCAGCCCGGGAAAATCTGAGGGTTTTACTGCATACCGGCCAACGGGGGCTTCAGGTGCAAGAATCTTCTCAGCCGACCCCTTAAGCTTGATGTTCAACCCCTTCTTTAGTTTTATAATCTCCGACATATGTTATAACGATTACAGCCTGAAAAGGTGCAAAATTATTGGTTGTTGAGCTCCTGACAGCCTGTGTGTGACAATTATCATACTGATCTGTAATTTTTCAAGATTCAGCACGTTAAAGTACATATTATTATCTTTATTTCATCGGTCTGTTTCCAAATTTTGAATATCAGGCAGAATGGGTTCAGGATAAAGGGTTTTTAAAATCAATGGCAGTATTTTTGTAAGAAAAGTTACATGATTTGGCAAAGGTTATTAGTTGCGACAGCAATCGGATTCGTAGTTACTGCTACTTCATTTAAGGTTTCAGGCCAGGGCAACGCCAGAATGAACCTGACATTCGATGAAAGGGTAAAAACCGTACTACTCTATCGCGAGGGCTGGAACCTGTCGCATCCTCTTATTGAGCTTGGTGGCGACCAGAAGCTGGTACTGGAGTTTGACCTGCTGGGGTCAGGAATAGAAAACCTCTATTACTCATTCATTCATTGCAACAAGGACTGGGAGCCCTCGGGTCTGTTTACCAGTGACTATCTGACCGGTTTCCATGAAAACCAGATAGAGCGGTACGCATTCTCTTTCAATACAACGGTAAACTATGTCCATTATACCCTTGCGTTCCCGAATGAAAATATCAATTTTTCTGTTTCAGGCAATTATCTGGTGGTTGTACACAGGCCGGGAGAACCGCAGGTGCCGCTGCTGACCAGACGGTTCATGGTTGTTGAGAATCTTGCGGGTATACGGGCAACAGTAAGGAGGGCCGATATGAGTGCCTACAGCGACACCCACCAGCAACTGGAGATTTCGGTGGCGCTTTCGAGGCTAAGGACTACCGACCCAAGGAGCGAGATCTTTACCTCGGTGCTTCAGAACGGAAGGTGGGATAATGCAGCCACGAACCTTGTGGCCGACTTTGTCTCACCTACCGAACTCAGGTACACGTCGCTGGGCGGGGGTAATCTGTTCGAAGGGGGTAATGAGTTCAGACAATTCGATATCAGAAGTTTCAGGTACCAGACTGAGTTTGTACGCGATATAACGTACGACGGTCGGTTTCACCATGTCAATCTGCAGGTTTCTGATAACAGGGAGTTCAGGCCATATTTTTTCAGGAATGACTTCAACGGTAAATATGTGATTGGTGTCCAGGAGGGAGTGAATCCTGCTACCGATGCCGACTATGCATGGGTATATTTTACCCTTCCGGCGCCATTGAAGGTTGAGGGCGGCACTATCTATATAGCCGGGGAAATGACAATGTGGAACCCTCTGCCGGAGAACTACATGCAGTACAACTATGAGGACAGACAGTATGAAGGTTCTCTCTTTCTGAAGCAGGGCTGGTACAACTACGAATTCCGGTTTCTGCCCGAAAGGAAGGATACAGAAAAAAGAGCCTGGTTTGAAGGCAGCCATTTCGAGACCGAGAACGAATACCTGGTACTGGTCTACTACAGGGCAAGAAACAGCAGGTACGACAGGCTCGTTGGTTCTTTCGCGGTGCGTCACCCTGCCGCCTGACGATAAATCCTATTTCCCGGGTTTACCGTGAATATCAATACCATACTGCATGTAAACGGCATGTTCCAGGAGCGGGAGTATGACGTCAAGATACTCATTCACAGCTTTCACTGAGCCGGGAAGCGTGAATATCAGTGCATTGCCTAATACCCCTGCAATGCCGCGGCTAAGAAGGGCGCTGGGTTTTTCTTTTCCGAACCTCACCCTTATCATCTCCATTATGCCGGGAATCTCAAACCTTAGCATGGGCCTGATGGTGTCGACTGTAATATCCCTGGGGCCGATTCCGGTGCCTCCTGTAGTAATTATCAGGTGATATTGCCCCGATGCTTCGCTTAGCAGCTGTGACAGCATAATCCTGTCATCGGCAATTACCTTGAGGTCCAGCCGTGACTTCCACCCTGTGAGTTCCATATGTCCGGCAAGCCTTTCGGCTATGGCGGGTCCGCTCAGGTCGCTGTATTCACCCCTTGAAGCCCTGTCGCTCAGGGTGATCACCATAATCTTGTAGATGTCAGGTAGTTTCATGTTTCTCTTTATGATCGAGTCTGACAAAATCTATTACCATATTCTTGTCGGCTGCCTTGCACATATCATATATTGTAAGGAGTGCTACCGAAACTGCCGTAAGTGCTTCCATCTCTACACCCGTTTTTCCTGCGCATATCACCTCGCTGCGAACCATCACCCCCGAATCATCGGTTGCTGCCTCGACCCTGATGCTGTCAAGTACAATATTGTGGCATAGTGGTATAAGTCCCGATGTCTGCTTGGCACCGCTGATCCCTGCAATCTGTGCTACCGTAAGTACGTCACCCTTTTTAAGTGAGTTCGTGTTTATAAGTTCGATAGTTGCGGGCTCAAGGGTTATATGCCCTGAGGCACGGGCTACCCTGGAAGAGAGAGACTTCGCGCTTACATCAACCATTTTTGCCTTCCCTTTTTCATCGACATGTGTCAACTTTCCCATTGTCATCCTCCTATTTTGTAGAAACTGCCATTCTCGCTGACTGTTCCGCAGGCAGGCTTAAGTTCCAGAGCCTGCCTCATCGACTCAGCGTATCCGGTCTTTCTGATATCAATCTCGAGGTCGCTGAAGAGACATGGTCTCAGCCTGCCATCAGCCGTAAGCCTTAACCTGTTGCAAAGTGAACAGTTACCTCCCTCACCGCCATGCACAATTGAAAACATACCTCCTGAGAGACTCATCTGTTCAATGAACCTTACTTCGAGACCATTCTTCCTGCAATAATCAGCCACCATTACGGCGTCAGGCTCTGATTCCGACTCAGCGATCACACAATTCACCTTTATCGGCATCAGGCCTGCTTTCCTGGCAGCTTCAATTCCTTCGAAGACATCTTCAATACGGCCAACGCGTGTAATGCTTCTGAATCTTTCAGGGTCGATTGTATCGAGGCTGATGTTAACCCTGTGGAGACCTGCTCTTTTCAGGTCGGTGGCATATTGTTTAAGCAGCGTACCGTTCGTCGTCATCGACAGATCCCTTATTCCCTCTACTGCTGCCAGCATCTGCACCAGACGGGTAATATCTCTCCTTACCAGAGGTTCTCCTCCGGTGATCCTCACCTTGTCTATTCCATGAGCAACCGCGACGCGGGTGAAATCTGCTATCTCATTATAGCTGAGAATATCGCTGTGACCGATCAGTGCGACACCCTCTTCCGGCATGCAGTAGGTGCAACGGAGGTTGCACCGGTCGGTTACCGAAATCCTCAAATAGTTGATATTTCTGTTATATCTGTCTAACATGAACCTTTGTCCCCTTCTCCAGTGTGGTTATGCCGATTGGCACCGGCATTATGCCATCAGCACCGGGCAATGCCGATATATGTGCCGACCCATGGTACTCCACCGGCACAACTCCGCCATTGTCTGATATCCTTACAGGCACCCATGCCATTCTTGAGACTCTTTTTCTCTTGTAGGTGGTCTCGAGTGGAAGTTCCCACTTCACCGGTCTCCATTCACACCCCATCATCTTCATGAAGAGGGGTCGCACCAGTACTTCAAACTGAATATAACTTGAAACCGGATTACCGGGCAAGCCCAGTACAAGTACTTCTTTACAGACTCCGAATGTCGTTGGTCTGCCGGGTTGAACTGCCATGCTGTCAAAGATTATCTCAACCCCGGCGCGTTTCATTACCTCCGGAACAAAGTCGAAATCGCCCATAGAGACCCCACCGGTAAGCAGAACCACTTCATTCTCCTCGATAGCTTTCTTCAGCATTCGGTATGTAATCTCCTCCTCATCGGGGGCAATTCCGTAATACCTTCCTGTTGCACCGGCCCTGTCAGCCTGGGCAAGCAGCTGGTAAGCGTTGCTGTTCCTGATCTGCGACAGACCCGGCCTGGAGGATGGTTCCACCAGTTCACTGCCGGTACTGATAATACCTACCCTCGGCATACGGCTTACCGTTACCAGGGTACATCCCACAGATGCCATAACGGCCACATCCTGAGGCCTTATCAACTTACCTTTCCTGAGCACAATATCTCCGCGCCTGACATCTTCTCCCAGTCTTGCAATATTGTCCTTCCTGCTGGTTCCGGTATACTTCACCCTTCCGGTATCGGTTATTTGGGCATCCTCAACCATGAAGACGAAATCGCCCCCCTCAGGCACCGGAGCCCCCGTCATAACCTTTGAACAGGTGCCGGTGATAATCGGCTGCTCAGGATACTTCCCGGCATTGATTACCTCGAGCATCTCAAGCTCCATACTGATATCCTCAATCCTGCAGGCATAACCGTCTACCGCCGCCTTGTTGAAGGGAGGCATGTCGATATCGCTCGCGACATCAGCAGCAAGCACCCTGCCTGCCGAGGCAATAAATGAGACCGTCTCGGTTCCGGTGGCAATGGCATTGTTCAGAATAATATTCAGTCCATCCTCAAATTCAATCATCTCGCTATTTGCCATAATAATAAAGTATTTCAATCCTGTCCATCCAGACCTGCCTCACTGATGTAAATCAGGTCGGTAGGGTTCATGAAGATAGTTATAGCCGACCCTTCCCTCAGATCGTGAGGCAGGCTTGCTCCATTTCCCACCGAGGCAAAGATACGCTCACCGGCATCTATCTCAACATCTTTTCCGGAAGGGGTGGGAACAACTTCAGACACGATGCCGGTAAAGAGGTTCGGCCGTTCATGGTGTCCTGCCCCGGGCATCAGCTTCACGTTTATGTTCCGTATCGCAACCATACCTTCTTCGGGATACTCACCATCAGGCAGTTGAAGCTTCATGCCATTTTCAGTTGTCGCTGTCCATTCTCCACCCTCAACCCTGAAACGTGCCCTGAAAAAATTCCTGATACCCGTGTACCTCGCCACGAAGCGGTTTACGGGGTGATCGAACACCTCAGAAGGGGTGCCGGCCTGTATCAGCCTGCCATTGTGGATCACACCTACCCGCGAAGCCATTCCTATGGCCTCTGCAAAATCATGTGTCACGTGGATAATAGTCTGACCGGCCCTGTTTAGCGAACGCAGCAAACGTGCTATGTCATCCTTCAGGCTTGCGTCTATTGATGCGAGTGGCTCATCAAGCAACAGCAGCCGTGGCGACACTGCAAGTGTACGCGCAAGTGCGGTCCTCTGCAACTCACCGCCTGAAAGGTTGACAGTTCGCCTGTTAAGTATGTTTTTGATATTCATCCTTCGGGCCATTGTCATCACTCGCTCGTTTATCTCCTTCGTGGGTATATGCCTGATCCGAAGAGGATAGGCAATGTTATCGTATGTTGTCATGTGAGGAAAAACCGCAAAATCCTGGAAGACAAGCCCTATGTTACGATCCTGCGGCCGTGCCCAGGTTTTATCAACACCATCAATTATGATATTACCGTTGTCAGGGTATTCCAGCCCAGCCAGCAGCTCCAGCAGCTTCGTCTTGCCCGATCCCGACCTTCCCAGCAGCACAAAGTATTCCCCTTCGGCAATGTCGAGATTAATGCCTTCAAGGCGGAATTCGCCCAGTCTCCTGCTGAGATTCCTGACACTAAGCATCGGCATAGGGTATTTGCTTTACCTTGCGTTCAACCGATATTGTCCTGAACAACACGAATATAACCAGCGCAACCATCACAAAAAGCACCGAAAGCGGCCGTGCATATGACAACCCGAATGAACTGAACCTCTCATAAATCATCACCGGGGCAGTCATGGGGTGGTAGGCAACAATCACCACCGCCCCGAACTCGCTCATTCCCCTTGCAAACATCATCACGAACCCCGAAACGATGCTTCTCCATGCCAGGGGCACCGAAATCGAAAAGAAGACCTTCCTTCTTCCCGCCCCCAGGCTTAGCGCCGCCTTTTCAAGTTTCTCAGGAACAGAGGCGAAGCCATCACGTGCAGAATTAATCAGGAACGGCAGGCTTACGAAGGCCATTGCAAGGGCTGTACCAACAGGGTTGTTTATAAGGTTCAGACCTGCAGCTCCGGCTGCCTTGCCAACCAGACCATCGCGCGAGATTAGCCCCAGCAGCGCAATCCCCGCAGCTGTGTGGGGTATAACCACAGGCAGGTCAATGATTCCCTGTACTATCTTCTTGCCCGGGAACTTCTTGCGCGCCATTATCCATGCCAGTGGTATGGCGCCGGCCGCAAAGAATAATGTGGAGAGGAATGAAATCCTGAGGG
>CAYUOS010000106.1:0-11913 GCA_964446435.1 uncultured Rikenellaceae bacterium
TGGTGTTACAGGTGGTGTTACAGGCTTATCAGCAGGTTTACCATATGTAATTGTTGTTTTGTCGGTCGCCGTGCCGGCTTCGTTCTTTACCGTAATCTCCACCCTGTTAAGGCCTTCATTAAGGCCCAGATTAGTCATGATAATACCTTCAGGGGTTAGTGAGAAGTTTGTGAACCTGCTCCCGTTCACTATCATGGTAACATCCTGCCAGGCCCTGACATTCTCTGTCCGCGCCCTGAGCTGAAAAACGTTGTTTTCAACAGTCACAGGTGTAGCCGGATTGATGAACTTCACAGCAGGAAGTGCCGGGGTGGGCTGGCTGACGATTCTGTTATAGTTGATTGTCAGGATGCTTCTGGCACTGCCTGTTTCGTTTGCTGCTGAAATCACCAGGGCGTTATGTCCTTCTGCAATTGAAAGATTTGCCCTTAGAGTCCCGGATGCCTGACTGAAGGTGAAGCTTATATTCCTTCCGTTCAGAAGAACCTGAATATTTTGCCTGCTGCTTACATTCTGCACAATCGCCGTTACACTAAGGGTGGCCGAAGTTGCATTGTGCGGGTTATTTGAAGGCGATGTTATGTTAATTACCGGAGGGGGTGGTGGAACCGGCACCGGCACTGGTACGGGAACCTGCACCGGCACAGGTCGCTGTATAACAACCGGCCTGTCAGGAGATACCTGTGTTACCGGAGGTGGTGTGGGTGCAGGAGTATAAATTCTTTCTACTCTTCTGCCACCGTATCCGCCACCCATACTCCATCTGAATACCAGTGAGGTATAGTTGTTCCTGTCACGGGGTGAATCTGTCCATGCCCGGTTATCTATATTGATACCAAAGGTGCTGTTGGCCTCTGTCATCGAAATGTTTGTCTTGTGCTCTATTCCCATTGTAAATGAGGGAGAGAACTGGTATCCCAGAAATAGACCGAAAGTCGGGAGAATTGCAGCCTTGTTTGTAAGCTTCGTTTCATAATTACGGTCAGAAAGCTCAAGTAGGTCTGCATTTACCTGTGCCCTGATCTGGTTTGGATCAATGACACTGAAATTATACAGGTTACCGTTCTGATCATAAAGGTCGGTGAATGTCCTGCCATGGGTAATGCCCCCACCGGCAAATCCAGACAAAACAACTCTTGATCGTTCCCTTAGCCGGTTAAGGGTAACACCCAGTTCCAGGTCATATGAAAAGAATTTATAGTTTATATTTGAGAAGGTTCCGTCTGTATTTCTCCTGTGATCATGTGCAGTGTTCTCTCCGGCAAGAAAACGGAACCGCCAGTCGTAACCGAGGAAGGCGTTTTCCCTTTTTGCGATATGATGTCCAAGCCAGAAATCGAAACCTCCGCCAAGAGAGTTGGCAATGTCAGACTTTTGATAGGCACCTCCGACGCCAAAACCTATGGTCATACCTCCATTGGTGGTATATATCCCTTTCTGTGCATCTGAGGTCTCCGTGAATGAAAATACCAGGGTAATCAGTACAAGTTTACATACGATGGCTTTCATCTGTTTTGCAGGTTTGTAAGGTTGTATAACAGGATTTAAAGGTATAAAAAAATGAAAGAGGTTGATGTTGTCATATTGTAATGGAAGTTTTATTTGACTTGCGTGACTGATTTTTATAAAATTTATTGTAAAAATCAGTGAATTATGAGATCACCAATAACCATTTCATTAATCCTGATGACTCTGACATGTTCAGCACCCTCCCCCCTAATTAATAGGCGGGGGTGTTCGCTGCGCTCACCGTCCCTTGGCTTCAGACCTGAAAATAAGCACTGCTATTTGCCGGAAGGCAAATGGCAGTTTCGTTTTACTGCTGTGCTTTTGAGAACAAGTTCTCAACGCTTCGCAGCAAAACAAAACCACTTCCTCGCGGAAGTGGCAGTGCTTGCTTTATCGTGGAGCTGGCGGGAGTCGAACCCGCGTCCAGGCAAGGAGACCATATGCTTTCTACATGCTTAGTGCTGCTTCGTTGTCGGGGCCGGTCAGGTGCAGAACAACCGAACCGGTCCTTATCTCCTTTATTTCGCCGGTAAACCGGAGACTCTTACCGACTATACCTTAATTGCTGCGCCTCCGTATCAGGCCGGCTAAGGTCGTAACCTCCCGGGAGACGTCCCGTTCCGGTACCTGGTACCGGAATTAGGCTTACCTACTTTATTCGGTTAAGCTGCGAGAGCGTAATTGTTTTCGCCATTTGTTGGTCGTGACACAGTTGGGGTTGCGCCACCACACCCTGCATGCTTACATACCACCCCGGCTTGCTGTCAAAACCATGTCAGCCCCGAAATATGGTTCGCAAATATACGAATTAAACCGCAATAGATGCTCTATAACAACTTTCCCTTTTCAAAAATCGGGCCGTATTTCGTATCTTCACACCCTAACCCATTAACTTTAGTGATATGGATAAAACAATAAGAGTAGGTATACTGCGTGAAACCAAAATACCCCCTGACAGACGCGTACCTCTCACCCCGAATCAGATTATAAAGCTTTCCGCTACTTACCCTGATGTCGAATTCTTTGTCCAGCCAAGCAGTATCAGGTGCTTCAGTGATGCCGAATACGCTACGCTAGGAATCCCGGTCACTGAGGACCTGAGCAACTGTGACATCCTGATGGGGGTAAAGGAGGTGGATAAAAGCACTTTCATTGCTGACAAGACCTACCTCTTCTTTGCCCATGTCACAAAAAAACAGCCCTACAACCGGGAGATGTTCAGTGAGATTGTGCGCAAGAGGATAAGGCTGATTGATTATGAGTATCTTACAGAGGACTCCGGTTCCAGGGTGGTAGCCTTCGGCCGCTGGGCCGGTATTGTCGGGGCATACAACGGACTTCGTGCCCTGGGAATTAAAACCGGAAAATTTGAGTTGAAGCCGGCCCACCAGTGCAAGGATCTGCAGGAGATGTGGGGTATCCTTGGTAAGATAAGGCTTCAGCCCGGCCTGAAGATTCTGGTTACCGGAACAGGGAGAGTGGCTAACGGTGCAATGGAGACTATTGCCGTTTGCAATCCGACACCGGTCTCACCTGAGGAGTATCTTTCACGCGATTTCGATACTCCCGTGGTTTGCCAGATAGGTCCTGAACACTACAACGGAAGACGCGATGGTTCACCCTTCGACTTTGCACATTTTGTCAAGCACCCGAAAGAGTATGTCTCCACTTTTGTGCCCTATACAAAGGTAACCGATCTGCTGGTGCCTGGCCATTTCTGGGATCCTGCAAGCCCAAGGTTCTTCTCAATCGATGATGTGAAGAGTCCCGACTTCAGAGTATCCGTTATTGCCGACGTCAGCTGCGATATCGATGGCCCGATACCCACAACTATAAGAGCAACGACTATTGCTGACCCCTTTTACGATTTCAACCGTCAGACAGGCAACGAGGAGAAGGCGTTTTCAAAACCCGGTAACATAACAGTCATGTCGATTGACAACCTGCCGGGCGAACTGCCCAGGGATGCATCCGAGGATTTCGGGAAACAGCTGATGGGGACAGTGTTAAGGGACCTTCTTTCTGGAACCACGAGTGGTATGGTACTGAGAGCCGTTATAACCGAGGGAGGTAAGCTGCCTCCGCGTTTTGCATACCTTGATGAATATCTGAAGGGAGACTGACACCTCAGTGTGGGGAATAATCCTTTCTAAACGTAAGAGTTTATAAATTAACTATTTAATCATTCAAACCATGCCTTTGAAAAGAATCTCAATCATTTCGATGGTCTTGCTGTTGCAGTTGCCTTTGTTCGCACAGCTGGATAATTACCCTGTTATTGGAGTCAGTGATACCCGTCCGGGTACCTGGTTCCTGAAGGGAGCACGGGTGGTGGTCGATCATGCCACCACTATTGAATCTGCAGACATAATAGTCAGGGATGGCCGCATTGTCGAAGTTGGCAGGAACCTGAAAGTCCCGGCAGGGGCCAGGATTGCAGACCTCTCCGGAAAGAGTGTCTATCCTTCATTTATTGACATCTATTCCAGTTATGGTATCCAGCGCGAGACCAGAACAGCCCAGACACAGCAGACAGCAGGCATTGACCCTTCTATTCTCTCATTGATAGGAGGTTTCACAGGGCGTCAGACCAGTACTACCCCAAGAGCCAGGGTAGCTGATTACTGGAATGAGGGCATCAAGGAGAGCTATGATGCCGTCTCGGGATTCCTTCCTGATGAAAGAACTGCTGTGGAATACAGGCAGATAGGATTCGGGGCTGTGTTAACTCACCGTGATGATGGAATTGCACGGGGTACATCGGTACTCGTGACACTTGCAAATGAGCCAACCAACAAGGTTATTGTGGCAGACAGGGTATCAACTCACTTTTCGTTCAGCAGGGGCACATCGCAGGATGCATATCCGACATCACAGTTTGGCAGCATTGCGCTACTGAGACAGTTCTATTACGATGCGGCCTGGTACAAGTCGCTGACTGACGGGGTATTTTACGATGCTGCTCTTGAGGCTGAAAAGAATAACCGCAGCATGCCAAAAGTATTCGAGGTAAGAAACAGAAATGAGATAATCAGGGCTCATAACATAGGCAAGGAGTTTGGATTCAAGTATATAGTTAAGGGTGGCGGTGATGAATACCAGGCCATAGAGGATATCAAAAAGACAGGGGTGGCCCTGATAATTCCATTGAACTTTCCGGAAGCACCCGATGTAAAAGACCCCTATATTGCCAATAGTGTGAGGCTCGATCAGCTCAAGCACTGGGAGCTTGCACCCTATAATCCAGGCATTGTGGCCCGCGAGGGTATAGAGTTTGCCATCACAACCTCCGACCTGAGAAGGAAATCCGATTTCCTGCGGAACCTCAGAAAAGCTGTAGCCAATGGTCTTGACAAATCTGTTGCCCTGAGGGCAGTAACCTCGGTTCCTGCAAAAATGACAGGAGCCGATAAACTGCTGGGCGCGATAAAACCCGGGATGATTGCCAACCTGCTGGTTACCTCGGGTGATATATTTGATGAAAACTGCATTATTTACGACAACTGGATACAGGGTGTCAGGCATGTAATCACCCCGCAGAATATAGTTCAGGTGGCCGGTATTTACAATCTCAAGGCTGGTGGCAAGGATTTCACACTTGAGATTGAACAGACAGGAACCCGCCTGACAGCAAGGGTGAAGTCAGGTGAGACGGTCCTGAGAACAGAGGCCACATTGTCGGGTAACCTTCTGGCAATAAGCTTCACTGAAAACAGAAGCAATGTGAGGCTTTCGGGCCATGCAGACGGTAAGGTTCTGAAGGGAACCGGACAGGTCGGGGATGGTTCATGGGTTGAGTGGCAGGCTGAGTTAAGTGAGCCTGTCAGCCGCAGGGAGAGGCCACCGGCAAGAGAAGCCGAAGTCGCAGAGCCCGGAAGAATGATATATCCCTTCGTTGCTTACGGATGGCATCAGAGGCCCGTGCAGGAGGATATGCTGATAAGGAACGCGACGGTATGGACAATGGAGAACGAGGGTGTCATCGTGGGTGGAGATGTTCTCGTCAGGGATGGGAAAATAGCCGCTATTGGCAGAAATCTTAGCGCTTCCGGAATAAAGGTAATTGACGGAACAGGCATGCATCTGACTCCTGGAATAATCGACGAACACAGCCATATTGCAACCAACGCAACAAACGAGACCGGATTTGCCATCACCTCTGAAGTGAGGATCGGCGATGTGATTGATCCTGCCACACGGAATATCTACCAGCAGCTTGCCGGAGGGGTTACTACCTCGCATCTGTTGCATGGCTCTGCCAACCCGATCGGAGGGCAGTCGGCAATTATTAAACTCAGGTGGGGATTCTCTGCTGAGGAGATGCTTGTTAAGAACCAGCCACAATTTCTGAAACATGCACTTGGTGAGAATGTGAAGCGAACAACCACGCGTTTTCCAAACTCCCGTATGGGTACCGAGCAGATTATCAGGGACGCTTACCTGAGGGCCGGGGAGTATGCAGCTGAGTGGAAAAAGTACAACTCACTGCCTGCAAGGGAGAAGGCTAAGGCGGTGCCACCAAGACGTGACCTTCAGATGGATGCACTGGTCGATGTGCTTGAAGGAAGAAGCTTTATGGCCTGTCATACATATGTTCAGAGTGAGGCTATGATGATAATGACACTGGCCGAGGAGCTGGGTTTCAGGGCGCATACCCTGATACACATGAACGAAGGCTACAAGGTGGCCGACAAGATGGCTGCTCACGGAGCAGCCGGCTCGGTATTCTCTGACTGGTGGGCATATAAGAATGAAGTGTGGGAAGGTATACCTTATAATGCCCCGATACTGCTGAGCCAGGGGGTGCTGACATGCCTGCATTCTGATGATGCAGAGATGGCAAGACGCCTCAACCAGGAGGCTGGTAAGATGGTTAAGTATGGTAACCTCTCACAGGAGGAAGCGCTGAAGCTTGTCACAATCAATCCGGCAAAGATTCTTCGTCTCGACGACCGGATCGGAAGTATAAAGGTTGGTAAGGATGCCGATCTGGTATTGTGGACTGATAACCCGCTTTCAATCTATGCCCGGGCCGAGAAGACCATTATAGATGGTATTATCTTTTATGACGAGCAAAAGGACAAGGAGATGAAAGTCTGGGTTGACCAGGAAAGGAACAGGTTAATCCAGAAGATACTTTCACAGGCACAGCAGCCATCGGCAGCATCTGTGTCGTCAGTATTGCAGGGAAGAGGAGAAGAGCTTAACTACTAAAATTATGGCAGCGATGAAAAACAGAATCATATATACCATATCAGCAGTCCTGATACTAATGTTACCTGCACTGGCGCAGGTGCCGGTTCCGGCTCCGAAGCAGTCCGGAGGCATAGTTCTGGCAGGAGGAATAATACATACGGGCACCGGACAGGTTATTGAGAACGGAGCCGTTGCCTTCATCGATGGCAAGATTGTGGCCGTTGGTCGCAGTAACCAGGTAACAGGCGAATATCCTGCATTCAGGAAGATTGACGTTAGCGGGAAACATATTTACCCTGGACTGATAATGACGGGTACATCACTGGGGTTGTCCGAGATAGGAGGCCACGATGTTGCCAACGACACGAGGGAATTTGGAAATTATAATCCGGGTGTCAGGGCGCTGGTAGCATACAACACCGATTCACATGTAATACCTGTGGTGAGGTCGGCTGGTGTTCTGATTGCCCAGGTAGTACCATCAGGTGGCGTGTTATCAGGCACATCATCGGTGGTGCAGCTTGATGCATGGACCTGGGATCAGGCATCCTACAATCCCGATGAGGGTATAGTGTTGAACTGGCCGTCAGGAGGACAGGGAAGGGGTGGAGCAGCTGCGCTGGCTTCTGCCGCAGCCGGTCCCTCTGCTTATGAGACAACCATTGATGAACTCGATAAAATGTTCAGCGATGCCAGGATCTATGCCGACAACAGGCAGGGAGTGAGGTTCAACCTGAACCTGGATGCAATGACGGGTCTGTTTGATGGGTCAAAGGCGTTGTATATCAGCGCATCAGGAGCAAGAGACATTATTTCTGCAATCACTTTTGCCAATAAGCACGGTATAAAGCGACAAGTTTTGATGAATGCTGATGAGGATGCATGGATTGTAAGGGACTTCATCAAGGAGAATGGTGTGGCTGTGATTGCAGGACATGTTCACAGTGTTCCGAAATATGAGCATAGTGACACCAGGATGACATACAGACTGCCGGCAATGTTCGTTAAGGAGGGAATATTGACCGGACTGTCACACCGTAGTACCACATATGGGTTCAATCTACCGTTTCTGGCAGGTAATACCGTAGCATATGGCCTGACGAAAGAGGAGGCACTGCAGTTGATAACACTGAACAACGCAAAAATTCTGGGAATAGACGATCGTACAGGATCAATAGAGAAGGGCAAGGATGCAAATATCGTTGTTTCAACGGGTGACATTCTTGATATGATAGGGCACAATATTGAGCTGGCCTTTATACAGGGACGTGAGATTGACCTGGATGACAAATTCAAGCAGCTCAGGGACAGGTTTGAGGAGAAGTATAAGCAGAAATAGAAGTTACAGGGAACCAAACATAATATTTTGAGGATTTTCATTGCCGGACCGGCCTACCCGTACAGGGGTGGAATAGCTGCCTTCAATGAGCGGCTGGCGGCACAATTTATTGCAGAAGGTCATGAGGTTGAGATATTCACCTTCAGGCTGCAATACCCCTCAATCTTGTTTCCGGGGAAAACACAATATGTTACTGGTCCTGCACCAGAGGGCATCCGGATAACCCGCCTTATTAACACAATTAATCCGGTAAACTGGATTATTACCGGTTACCGGATAAAAAGGCTATCCCCCGATATTCTGATATTAAGGTATTGGATACCCTTTCTGGCTCCTTCGCTTGGAACTGTGGCACGGATAGTGGCCGGCAACGGCCACACACGGGTGGTCTGCCTCTTCGATAATGTTATTCCGCACGAAAGGAGACCGGGAGATAAACTGCTTACCTCATACTTTGTGAAATCGGTTCATGCTGCTGTAACTATGTCAGGGACAGTAACTGATGATCTGTTAAGATTCAAAAGATCGCTGCCTTTCAGACAGACGCCACACCCGCTGTTCGATAATTTCGGAGATGATCCGGGTCGGGAGGCATCCCTAAGCAAGCTGGGACTTGATGGCAGTAACAGGTATATCCTCTTTTTCGGATTTATCAGGGCATACAAGGGACTTGACCTTCTGCTTGAGGCATTTGCAGCTTCTTCTGCAAGGAAGGGAGGCAAGGTGAAACTTATAATTGCAGGGGAGTTTTATGATAGCCGTGAGAAGTACATTGAGATAATCTCTGAAGCCTCGATGCAGGATGATATCATCTTGCTGGACAGATTCATAGATGATGATGAGGTAAAATATATCTTCGGGGCTTCCGATGCAGTGGTTCAACCCTACAAAAGTGCCACTCAGAGTGGGGTCACCCAGATAGCATATCATTTTAACAAGCCCATGATTGTTACCAATGTCGGAGGATTGAAAGAGATAGTTCCGGACGGGTTGTGCGGCTTTGTGGTGGAACCCACTGCAACATCTGTCCAAAATGCCATAGACAGATTTTTCGGAAGCGATGCGATTCCAGACTTCAGGCATGGTATAGAAAATCATAAGAAACTGTACGGATGGGAAAGGCTAACCGACTCAATTTTAGATATCGCGAAGAGGTTCTGATTTGTCTGGAATCAGATTTTTTCCATAAAAAAAGTTAAAACAGCTTTTAGGCATAGGCTATTGTTTTAGCTTTAGTTAGTTTAGAATTCTGAAAATTACCTTATACCAGGCCTAAAGATTTATGCACCGGATTAAGCATCTTATACTGTTATTTCTGTCCATCTCAATGGTTTCTCTGTCGTCAGCCCAGCAGAGGGAGGATTACAGGCTGGGTACTCTCTGGCTTAAGAATGCCCAGCCTCTGGAGGGTTATATCTGGACAGCTGCAGGGCTGACCGATCGTCTCGACTTTGTTTTCTACAAGCCGGAATTGAATGATCTTCCTGACAAATACTATGCTGATGACTTCGCACAGTTTGAATTGTGGCAGGGTTCCCGCCGCTTCTACTCAGTAGTGCTGCCTATTGGCAACACTAAGGTAAGAAAGATAGCTGAACTGCATTTCAAAGGGGAGTACAGTCTATATTCAACCTTTGTGGGTGAAGAGATCATCTATTTTATTGCAGATAAATCTGGCAGTTTCACAAGACTTGACAGTAATCCGGGTAATACAAATGGGGGAGGTGTCTCTTCAGAAAATTCCAGTCAGGGGTACAGGGAAAAGCTCTCTTCAATGTTAAGCGATATGCCTGGAGTCGCAAAAAAGACTGACAACCTGAAATACAGCCGCAAGGATTTGTCAGGTCTGATGACAGAATACCATACGGGCAAGAAGCTTCAATATACCTCATATCCCATTCCCAAGGCAGACTTCCATTTAAATGCCGGATTCGGAACTTCCATGATATGGAATACAAGCAAGATAACTGTCGAACCAGAGAGGTTTGTCTCTCCTGTCAGTTATATAAATATTGCAGGAGAGATTGCCGCTCACACCGGAATATCATTTGTCAGGATAGGTATGGTAAGATACAGTGGAATGCTTCACAGGGACTTCAGCCGTCTGAGCGGGACAAATTTGGCGGTTATCTTCTATGAGGAACGCAATAATATAACCATGACAGGATTCAGCATACTTGGCGGTGTTGATTTTTTTGAGACAGGAAGGTTCTCTTTTTATGTTGCTGCAGGTATTGAGTACATGGGGTATAGAAAATATGTCAACCAGGTTATGAAGGAGACACTGTTTTATGAAGATAATAGAATAGTTGCCGATTGGAATCAGTACACCACTCTACCATGGAATGTATCTGCTCTGGTGGCTGAAGCCGGCACAGACTTCACGGTAAATAACAAAACCAAGCTCAGGGCCGGAATATCCTATGGCACTATGATTGATAAGGCAGGGATACTTAACAATAAAATCAATCTGGCTGTAACGTGTGTTTATAAATTATTCCAGTGAGGATGAGAACCAGGCTCTTAAATACTTTGATAATTGTTTCATTGCTTTCATCTGTTTCAGGGTGCACAAAGGAGGCTGAAAGGGAGTTTGCCAGGGTAAGAACCCACGAAGTAACTGACCTGAATGAAGAGGGTGTGACACTGGTGGCAGAGATTCTTAATTACGGGGATTATGAAATTGCAGAGTGCGGGTTTGCACTGTTTCTTGGTAACCCGTCATCACTCCATTACATTGGCTCGCTGAATGGCACTATTGATCCCAGAAGTGGTTTCTTTAAATCGAGGCCGGTTACGGGGATGACTCAGGGAGAGAAGTATTATTATTATGCATTTGTCATATCGGGTGGAAAAATCACCACAGGCAACCTTGTTCAGTTTATCAGCAAGGGCAGCAAACCGGTTCAGATAGTCAGTTTTCTACCCGTTCAGGGCCATGTTCTCGATACGATCAGGTTGCAGTTTTCTAACCTGCTGGGAGGCTTGTCAGGTCTTTCGGTAACTTTTAACGACCATAAGGCTGAAATAGTCGATTTTGAGGATGAGTTTCTGAGGGTATTGGTACCTGCAGAGTTAACTGATGAAGAGAGTAGTATAAAGGTCGTTTCAGGAGGTGACGTTCATATTTTTCAATCGAAGTATAATTTACTGAAGCCTGAGATTACATCTTTCTTTCCTGTTGCAGCCGCTCCGGGAGATACAATTACCATAAGCGGATCGAATTTTCACCGGCAGAAGATATTCAATACGATAAGATTCAATAGTTTCGAGACATCAGTTGTAAGCAGCACACCGAGTCAGATTAAAGCTATTGTCCCCTTGCTTGAGGGAATGGTTTGTCAGCTTGCCGTTGTTACATCGGGTCAGGAGGGCAAGGCGACAGGGACATTAAGTATTACAGGCACACCTGTAACCTGGAAGAGTGTCTCTGACTTTCCGGGTGGCAATATGTTTAAGATGTCATCATTTGTCATTGGCTACAATGGATATGTTGGTTTTGGCACCAAGATTCAACATGCTTATAATTCATTATTCTGGAAGTACAATCCATTTACCGGTACGTGGCAGCAAATAGCCTCATGCCCGGGCAGAACACGGGTGGAAGCATTTGGTTTTACAATCAATGGCAAGGGCTATACAGGTGGTGGCTTTACACTTGATAGCCCTGACAGGGCATCATTGAAGGATTTCTATGAATATGATCCGTTATTTGATCGCTGGCTGGCACTAAAGGATTTTCCGGGTAAACTTGACAAGTCATTTACAGGTACATCACAGGTAGTAAATGGCAAGGCTTACATGGCATTTACAGATGATGAGCTCTATTCCTACGATCCGGCACTGAAGCTTTGGAAAAGGCATACACT
>CAYUOS010000107.1:0-9924 GCA_964446435.1 uncultured Rikenellaceae bacterium
GCTATATAATAGCAGTCGGCGATACGGTTCCTGGCATCCGCAAGCACATCGGGCCTGCGCTTATCAGGATCAGCCTCGAAGGCCTTGAACATTCCCAGCGCTTTCTGATACTCTTCGGTATTGTAATATGCATAACCGAGGTTGTATCGTGCCATCCTGAATTCATCCGTTGCCTGTGCACCCGGTATTGCCATATACTCCTGGTAATCGGCAATCGCACGTGTGAAGTCTCCCATTCTGTAGTAGGACTCTCCCCTCCAGTATATTGCCCTTGCTCTTATCTCGCGGTTATGCCTTGCGAACTTCAGGGAGGTCTCAAGCATGTCAACGGCTTGTTCGAACTGAAGGTTCCTGAAGAGTTCCAGGCCCCTGAAGAATGCAACCTTCTGATATGCCTCTTCAAGCCTGTCATCCTTTCTTGAAATTCTTTCAAGGGAGTTCAGTGCAGCCTGGTAATTGCGCACCTTAAGATAAGTTGTAACCAGATAGTTGTATGCCTCGTCTATTCTTGGTGATGCCGGAAACTCGTTTATGTACTCCTGGAAAGCAGTTATCACCTCACCGAATGGCGATGCCGAAGTTTCGTATGTCAGTTTTGCATAGTTGAAAAGAGCCTCCTCTTTCAGCCTTCTGTCGAAATCCATCTTCGAGGCGGCTCCGAATGTCAGCCTTGCCCTGTGCTTGTCTCCCTTCTCAAGGTAGCATGCCCCAAGCAATACCCATGCATTCATGCTCAGAAGATCATTGGGATTGTAGATTTCGTTTAGCAGCTTGATTGCCTTATCTGACTCCCCTGTCTTATAGTAACTGAAAGCCAGCTGGTATTTATCCTCTCTCGATGCAATTCTGGCAGTGCCCGAGAACTTTTCAAGATACTCCACCGCCTTCGCATACTGCTCCTTATTGTAGTAGGCATCTCCAATAAACCGGTAAAGTTCAACCTCGCGGTCACGTCCCGCCCTGCTGATAAGACCAGGGGCCATCTCCAGAATGCCATCGTAGTCCTTTTGCATATAAAGAATCTGAACTATGTAGAAGGGGACAACGCCGCCAAAAGTCTCATCATCCTTTAGTTTGATAAAGCCATCCATGGCTGTCTGATACTTCTGCCCTTCGTATGCAAGATGAGAGAAGTAATAGAGTGAAGGAGAAGAGTACTCTGTATCAATATCCTTCAACTCTGCAAACATCAGCATGGCTTTCGGGCTATCGCCACGCTGCATCAGCGAATATCCCAGCCTGAAGAAATATGCAGGTAGCTTGTCAGGTGCGAGTTCGAGTCTGTGAACCCTCTCATACGCCTCAATTGCTTTCCTGTAATTCTTCGACTGGTGGAAGAAATCGCCCAGCTCCAGCCACGCCTCATTAACTCTCGGACTCTCCGGATTGGCTGCAATAAAATCAAGCATCCTCTGCTCAGAGTCAGGGTGATAGAGCTTCATCGCCGATATTGCTCCCCAATAACCTGCTTCTGCTGAAACCAGCGTGCGCTCCTGCGACCGGTCAGCAAGGATCCGGTCAAATACCCTAATGGCTGCCGCATACTTCTCCTTATTGTAGAGATCCATTCCTGTCTCCAGCTCCGCGTGTCCCCCGGGAACATTGTAAGCTACCTGACCCACCGAACCGGTTAATGGAGCAAGTAGCAATATGACTACCAAAATCTCTTTAAATCTTCTTTTCATGACAAAAACGTTTTATGACAATCCGCACCGAAAACCGCCGGACTGAACCCGCAACCACTTAATCGTCTGATATTTACATTCACCCTTTCGGTAACTTTGAGAAAGTCTAAAATTACAACTATAAAACGCCTGGTATAATGCTTTATTATTGATTTTATCAACACATAACTGTTAATTATCAATCTTTCGCTATTTTGCGGCAAATTCGCAAAGAGATGGAGAATCTGCATCCCCTCGACACAATTATCGAACTGAATAATTGCACAATCTGGCAGGATGATCACCTTGTGCTTTCCGATGTCAGCCTTAGAGTTGACAAAGGCGAGTTCGTCTACCTTGTAGGCCGGGTTGGCAGTGGCAAAAGCAGTCTTATCAAGACCCTGAACGCCCAGTTGCCACTCAGGGATGGAACCGGTTTTGTTGCAGGGTACGATCTTGCAAGAATCAAAAGAAGGGAAATCCCATTTCTGAGAAGAAAGCTGGGAATAGTTTTTCAGGATTTTCAGCTACTTACCGACAGATCGGTAAATGAGAACCTGGAATTTGCCCTTAGAGCAACCGGATGGAAAAACAGGAAGGAGATAGACGTCAGGATAGGAGAAGTTCTTGAAAAGACCGGACTGTCGCTCAAGGGTTATAAAATGCCCCATCAGCTGTCAGGCGGCGAGCAACAGAGAGTCGTGATCGCAAGAGCACTCCTTAACGATCCGGAAATAATACTGGCAGATGAACCTACAGGCAACCTCGATCCTGAGACATCCGAAGGCATTATTTCCCTGCTCACTGAAATAAGCCGGACCGGAAGGGCCGTGGTCATCGCCACACACAATTACAATATCATAAAACGATTCCCGGGCCGAACGATACGCTGTTCAGATGGCCGCCTGGTTGAAAAGTCTGACGAGGAGGAGATAGAACTGATCTGAACCTCTCATCATTTTTGTCACTATTTGTTGTGACTTTCAGAATTTTATCTAAATTAGGTCTCATATTCGCGGTTAACAACTAAAACCAATAAGGATATGGCCACAAAACCCAGATTATTATCAGCACTATTTGCAGCCTGTTTGATACTGACATGTAATGTATTGAATTCACAGGAGTGGAATCAGTGGATGGGCTCAGGAAGAGACGGCAAGGCAACAGGCTTTAAAGCCCCATCGGTATGGCCTTCAGAGATTACCGAAGTCTGGCGACTGAAAACCGGCACAGGGGATGCCTCTCCGGTGGTATCGAGAAATAGGCTGTTTATCTTCTCAAGGGAAGGCGATGAGGAGGTGATAAGATGTCTCGACACCCAAAACGGAAAGGAATTATGGAAATACTCCTACGGGGCACTGGCAGTAACGGGCCCTGCACAATCACATCCCGGACCCCGCAGCACTCCACTCGTTATCGCGAACAGGCTTATAACATTCGGAGTTGGAGGAACCCTTTCATGCTTTGACACAAACAGTGGCAAGCTTCTCTGGAAATTTGAAAATCCCGACCTTGGATTCCCACAGTTCTTTACAGGCATGTCGCCAATAGTGGTCGACAATCTGTGCATAATCCACCTTGGAACCCGCGACAAGGGACAACTCACTGCATTCGATATCAACAATGGTTCTATCGTTTGGAGATCATCAGGAGAAGGCCCTGCTTATGGATCCCCGATGCTGCTGGAAATCGAGGGAGTAAAGATGGTGGTGCTTCTGACTGAAAAGAGTCTGGCCGGTTTCGCAGTGAAGGATGGCAAAACCATGTGGCAGCATCCCACAGTTGTTGTAAACCGTTTCTATAACGCAGCCAGTCCGGTTATCGCCGGAAACACCATCTATTTCACTGGTCAGGGTTCAGGAACACATGCCATTAGGGTGAAGCATCAGGCAGGGGTATGGTCAGCCGAAGAGATTTGGTCAAACAGTGAGGCAGGCACAAAGTGGAATACCCCGGTGCTTAAAGATGGGTACCTTTACGGACTATCTGATCAGAGAAGGCTCTTCTGCATAAATGCAGGCAACGGAAAGACTGAGTGGATTGACCAGACCAACAACCATGACTTCGGAACAGTAGTCGATGCCGGAACCGTTATGATTGCTCTTCCAGCCTCATCGAACCTGATATTCTATCGCCCCACAGCGAATGCATACTCTGAATCAGCAAGGTACAAGGTCTCAGACACCCCTGTCTTTACCTTTCCCGTAATTTTCGGGCAGATGATATATATCAAGGATGCAGAACACCTTATCTGCTTTACATTGAAGCAATAACCTGTCAGTACCAGAAAGTAACCTGGGCATCCAGGGGCAAACCTCTAATCTTCAGGCAATCTGAAGAATACGGCTAGCAAAGGCATAGTTTCTTCATTCAGCATTCAAACTGACCACAAATGCCAGGATCAGATTCTCCTCCCAGCGCCAATCTCTACACTGAAAACCAAGCAATTAACCTTGGTATTGACATAGGTTCAATCTCAGTTAACCTTGTAGTGATCGATAATAAGAAACAGATTCTTGAGAACCGGTATTACTACTGCCAGGGAAGACCTTTCCACACCCTTAAGGAAGCTCTTAATGAAATCTTCACCATTTATCCTCCGCAAAAGACCGGAATTATAGCCTATACCGGCACAGGAGGCAAACTTGCCTCGGATCTGACCGGAGGTGTTTTTGTTAATGAGATTATAGCCCAGTCGGCCTCTGTTTCACATCTTTACCCTGAGGTAAAGACAATTATTGAGATGGGCGGAGAAGACTCAAAACTGATCTTCATGGATCAATCGGGTGGAACCGAAAGCTCGTCGCTAACTGACTTTGCAATGAACAACCTTTGTGCCGCAGGCACAGGCTCTTTCCTCGATCAGCAGGCAAACAGGCTCGGACTTTCAATAATTGATGAGTTCGGTGACCTGGCTATGAAATCGGAAAAGCCACCCCGCATAGCGGGCAGGTGCAGTGTGTTCGCCAAGAGCGACATGATTCACCTGCAGCAGATTGCAACGCCGGTGCATGACATTGTTGCCGGACTCTGCTTTGCGGTGGCACGTAACCTTAAGAGTACCCTGGGAAGGGGAAAGCACTTTCCTGCGCCTGTGCTTTTCAACGGAGGTGTGGCAGCCAACAAGGGAATGGTTCGTGCATTCAGGGAGGTTCTGGGTCTTTCAGAGAAGGAACTTCTGGTATCGGAATTCCATGCATCAATGGGAGCCATCGGAGCTCTGTTGCATTCAATAGGGAATGGATCAGCAGGTACAGGATTTATCGGTTTGGAAGGGCTATACGCCTACCTCGAATCCGATCAGAGACAGAAGACCTCACTGGAGCCGCTTGTTGATCCGGGTGACAGGGCTGTGAAGGATGTCTGCCCGCTTGATCCCGCCAAAGTGAAAACCGGAGTCTACCTGGGTGTTGATGTCGGGTCGCTCAGTACAAATGTGGTACTGATTGATGATATGAACAGAGTTATTGCCCGGAGGTATCTTCCTACAGCCGGAAAGCCAATCGAGGCTATAAAACAGGGTATCAGTGAAATATATGACGAGGTGGGTGAACGGATTGAGGTGCTGGCAGCAGGATCAACCGGCTCAGGCAGGTACCTGACGGGTGATTTCATTGGTGCCGACACCATCAGGAACGAGATAACCGCCCAGGCTACCGCGGCAATTGCCTGCGACCCTACTGTTGACACCATTTTTGAAATCGGCGGTCAGGACTCCAAATATATCAGAATTCAGAACGGAGTTGTGATCGATTTTGAAATGAACAAGGTTTGTGCAGCAGGCACAGGCTCATTTCTTGAGGAGCAGGCAGAAAAACTGGGCATAAACATAATAGGGCAGTTCGGGGAAATGGCCCTGGCTTCAAAGTCACCATCAAAACTTGGTGACAGATGCACGGTATTCATGGAGTCTGACCTGAACTCACACTCACAGAAGGGAGAATCGGTCGAAAATCTGGTTGGAGGTCTGGCCTACTCGATAGTGCATAACTACCTCAACAGGGTGGTGGGAAACAAACCTGTCGGCAACAGGATATTCTTCCAGGGTGGAGTAACAAACAACAAATCAGTGGTATCGGCCTTCGAAAAGGTGACAGGCAAACGCATAACCGTTCCTCCTCACTTCGATGTTACAGGTGCAATCGGGGCAGCCATCCTCGCCAGAGAGTCTATGACGGTGGGACAGAAATCGCGCTTCAAGGGCTTTGAGATTAGGAACCGCAGCTACGTGACTGACAATTTTGAATGCAAACGCTGCAATAACCATTGTGAAATACGCAGGGTGAGAGTTGAAGGAGACAAAAAGCCTTTATACTACGGTGGCCGGTGCGACTATTACGATGTACGGGAACGAAAGGGTAAGGGTAAGGATATTCCCAATTACTTCGTTGAGCGGCAGAAGATGCTTATCGGCGACTACAAGCCAGATCCCGATCCGGCAAAAATGATAATTGGTATCCCAAAGGGACTTATGGTCTACTACCAGCAGTTCCCGCTCTGGCGTGCCTTCTTCGAGAATCTTGGTTTCAGCATTATGGTAAGTGGCGCCACAGACAGGAAAATAATAACCAGCTCACTGGAAACCATGGTGGCCGAAACCTGCTATCCGGTCGAGGTGATGCACGGTCACATCCTCGACCTTCATGAAAGGGGTGCTGACTATATTTTTACTCCATTCATTGTAAATGCAGCCGGAGCAGCCGATAATCCTACCGCCAACTGCAACTGTCCCTGGATACAGACCTACTCATACCTGCTTGGTGCTGCATTCCACGACAGGAAGGATATTACCGGAAAAATGCTGACGCCGGTGCTGCATTTCAGGTACCCTAAAGTCGTTAGCCGGGAACTGGCTGAGTTTATGAAGAGTAACTTCAGGATTCCTCTCAGTAAGAGTCGCGAAGCCCTAAGGCTGGCATTGATTGAACAGGCTGAATTCGAAAAGGCTGTAATTGAAAGGGGTAAAAAGGTACTCTCAGCTCTTCCGGCAGACAAGCAATCGCTGGTGATTATCGGAAGACCATACAATTCAGGGGATCCATCACTGAATCTCGACCTGATTGAGAAGCTTATCAGGATGGATATTGTTCCGGTTCCACTGGATTACCTTCCCCTTAAAGAGGAGAATGTTTTTGACGATTACAGGAGCATGTACTGGCCCAACGGTCAGAAGATACTGGCAGGTGCCCGCATAGCAGCAAGGTCAGAAAGGCTTTATGCAGTCTACATCGGCAATTTCAGATGCGGACCTGACTCTTTCCTCCAGCATTTCGTTCATCGCGAAATGAAGGGTAAACCATTCCTTCACCTTGAAGTTGATGAACATAGTGCTGACGCAGGCATGATTACCAGGATTGAGGCATTTCTCGACAGCCTCAGCGGTTATGAGAAGCAGGTGACCGGCAAGCCGGCAGATAAGGCTAAAGTTAAAGAGACCTCCAATGGCGACCCGCGAACTCTCTATTTCCCCTATATGAACGACGCGGCATACATGATATCGGCAGCAGCCAGAGCGTGCGGAACACCTTCGGAGGTCCTGCCGATGCAAACCGAAAGGGAGATAGAGCTTGCAAGAAAGTACACGACAGGCACCGAATGTTTCCCGATGATATGTACAACCGGCAGTTTCCTGAAGAAATTGGAGGAACCGGGTATCAATCCATCACGGGTAAGTTTCTTCATGCCCGACCACAACGGCCCCTGCAGGTTCGGTGAGTATAACAAACTGCAAAAACAAATCTTTGAGCGCATTGGACTACCTGAAGTTGAAATAATCAGTCCGAGCAATGACACCTCGTATGCCGAGATGCCTGTCGATAATCCGGTTAGATTCAGGCTTCTGACCTGGAAGGGTTTCGTTGCAGTTGATTTCCTCAGGAAAATGGTACAGGAGAAAAGGCCCTATGAACTGAATAAGGGCAGTGCAAACAAGGTTTACTTAAAGTATCTCAGGAGTCTTGAGGAAGATGTCGAAATGGGAGCCCACAATCTGTCAGGTATTCTAAAGGAAGCCGCTGATGAGTTCGACACTGTGCCTCTCACCGGTGAGCCCCGCAAACCTGTTATAGCGGTGGTAGGGGAAATATTCATGAGAGATAACCATTATTGCAGCGGTCGCCTGGTGGAAAGGCTCGAACAGATGGGAGCCGAAACAATAATTATGCCCTTCTCTGAATGGCTTCTCTACTCAACCTACAGATACATACGAGACAGCAAATGGAAGAGAAGTGTCAGGGGGTTCGTCAAGGCCCACATACAGCAGTTCTCACAAAACCTCACTGCATCGATGGTATCAGCGAAGGTCAGAAACAGAATCGACAAACAGGGTGTTACTCATATTCACGAAATACTTGAACATTGTTATCCCTACATCCACAAGGACTACGATGGAGACCCCCCGTTATCACTCGGAAATGTATCACTGATGTCAAAAAGCTTCATATCAGGTGTTGCCAACCTTCTGCCCTTTACCTGTATGCCGGGAACAATTATTTCTGCGGTATCAGAAACCTTCAGGAAGGATTACAAAGACCTTCCGTGGGTAAACATCGCATATGACGGACAGGAGGATACTGCTCTCGACTCCAGGCTGCAGGCCTTCATGTTCCAGGCAAAGCAGTTCAAAGAGAGAAGAAATCTGGTTAATATGAAAACGTGAAGATTGCTGATTACTTAAAGAGTTTGACAGGCCAGGGAAGACGGTTCCGGTAAATCCTGTAGAAGGGAACGATGGTACTGCCAAAGGATCTGTTGTATTCGGCAACACCAGGTATTGATGAGCCTGCGAAGTCGAGAATGCGGTCGCTTCCGGAGTATTCCTCTATAAGTCTGTTTATCACAAAATAGCCTGTTCTTTTCTCCCGGCTTTCAGGGGAGGTGGCCGTGAAGAGCAGAGTCACTGACCCCTCTGTTACAACTATAAAAAGTCCATATATCAGCTCGCCCGCCTGATTTCTCACTCCCATAATTCTCCCTTTTCCGGACCCGGTACAATATTGCATCAGGACAGAAAGCTTCCTGTAATCGCGATTCTTCACCCCCCTGAGGCCCCGACCGCTGTTTTTCCTGAAAAGCGCGATAACTTCACCGGCCGGAATATTCTCATCAATGACCTGCTTCTCATCAATTGCCATTCTGACATTCCTTCGGCAGTCAGAGCTGTATTCTTCCCATAATCTTGAGTAGGGTTTTGACAGGTCTAGCTCATAATTATCTCTTGCTGTAACCTGAAAATCAGCGCCGTCAGGAGGCTGTGCAATACAGAGATCCACCAGCCAATAGAACTCAGGCATGAAACTCAGGTACTCATCGAGTTTACTGGCAACGTTGTTGTCAGGTGAAAAAATACCGAGTTGCTGAAGGAACACAGGGGTTGCTATATAATGGAACCCGTACTTCGTGAAAGCCGGAACCGGAAATACCGAGTCATAGTCATCATCAACCAGCGCCTCCCATCCCGGTGCCATTATATCGAGGTACCAGGAGTATGCATATGGTTTGCATCCCGGAACTGATGAGACACAGGCGTCCCATTTTTCCCTTTCAACTTCTTTTCCTGTAAGATATTCAATCATATAACACCATTTTTTACAGTAAACTCAAATACATGGCGCCATCCCTCCCATCCGTCTCGCTCAGTCAGACTGCTGTTGTGCCAGATGCTTACGAAACTGCCTCCTGTGTTGCGGACATCATTGATTATACCTGCTATTAACCTCTGTGCAGCAGCAGGATCAAGTTTCATATAATCCTTAAGAGTAACATCCATAATTACAAACGGGACAATCCGGAGACTTGTTATACGTTCAGCCTTAAGGTCATAATACCTGAATGGTTTGGAAATGCCAGCCCTGAAACCCGGTGCCGATGCATATCCGAGGGTGTAGTCAGTGCCTATAGAATATGACTCAAGAGCCCTATAGGTCTCAGGAAACCCAATAAGCAGGTAATGCTGCCTTGACTCCTCCGGGTTATGACCTGTGACCTGCCTGAACCTGTTAATCTCTTTTACTGCCAGTTTTGGATTCCTGCCGCAATTATAGGAAAAATGGATACCTGTCCTGTGCTTCTCAGATATTCCCCTGGCCAGTTCTCTGTAAAGTTTACTGCCGGCAGGATTGTTCTTGTCATGCTCAGACCAGTTACCAAAAGGAAGGAAAAAAACCACATCGGCTTTGGCTGAATCGATGATTTCGAAAATGTAATCATATACATCATAAGGATCCTGCCCGGTTCCCGACAGAGAGCGAAGCCTTTCCAT
>CAYUOS010000107.1:10024-11767 GCA_964446435.1 uncultured Rikenellaceae bacterium
CGCGCCCATATCTCAATGACAGGCTTTAACAGGAAACCGTGGCGGTAAGCAAGCGATGCCTCGGCAGGGAACCTTCCATGGGCATCTGGGGAGAATGGCAGGTACTCCTCATATCTGCTTATAAGCCAAAATGATGCAGAGAAGACATCAAACGGCATATCACCCTTATCGGAAGGAAACATGATGGGTGTTCCTTCATGAAGAATTACCTCGCGAGCCACATCTTCTATTGTTGCCTCCCCTAAAAGCCCTGCGGGTACAATCGTGAAAGAACCCGGTATCTCCTCCCCACTGTAGTTTATTAGCGGCGTCTTGCCGATTTTCCTCCTGTCGTCAATAATCGCAAACCTTAGACCCAGAAGCTCTCCCAGGATAATTCCGGCGATATACTCGAGTCGGGTTGTCCGGCAATCTGTATAAAGCTTTACATCAACTGAATCCATACTGCCAAATTTATGAAATAAGAGAGACATAATGCTGTAGAAATCTAAAGTTATCTTCCAATCTCAATCTTTTTGCCTCCTCCCGATACAAATGTGTCCGATCTTTAGTTATTTTGCGGCGTATTCTAAAGAATAATTCGATTATGTCACGTATTGTCAGAGTATTCATCTTGATGTCTGTCTTGCTTTTAACAACCAAATCACTACATGCACAATGGTACCCCGATCCCATGGACCCGGCAAGGCTGCTGAACGATTTTGCGGGCATACTGACCATCGATGAATCAGATGCACTGGAAGTCAGGCTGATGTCATACCGCGATGAATTAAAGGTACAGGTGGTGGTAATCATACTTCGTGATTTCGGAAGGCAGGATCCTTACGCCTATGCGTCAGGTATTATCCGCCAATGGGGCATCGGATACAACAGTAATGAAAAGGGTATCCTGATTCTGGTGAAACCAAAGAACCAATTCGGACCACTGAAGGTGGCAGTGGCAGCAAACTCCTACCTCGGGGATACTTTTAACGAAGCTGTTTCAGCGTCAATAGCCGGTAATGAGATGACCCCCCTGCTGACCAAGGGAAGAATCTACAAGGGTGTTAATGCTGGTCTTGATGCTGTCAGGAATCAACTTGAAGGTAGTTATGAAGTAAAACCTGTCAGCAAGGGAATCGCCCTCAACAGGGTATTATTGGCATTAGCGGTTGTTGCAGCCATCACTGCAATCATAACGGTTATTGTCAGAGGCGGCAGGAAAAAGTAAAGATAGAATTCTACCCCCTGATCAGGTTCAGTTTCCCTGTCGGAGTCTTTTGAAGACCGGACAATCTTCGGAGTGAGCCCCGGGAAGCATGTCAATACTCATCAGGAATTCATTCACAATCTCACCCCCTGTAAATACAAATGTCTTCCTGAATAGTTTTGTCCAGTCTTCCAATGATTTATGAGTCAGTGCCATCTGATCGAGCCATCTTCGCCATGTTCCGTACTGCTTTCTTATGCTGGCTATCCTTTTTGCATTTTCAATTGCAGCCCTGATCTTCAGCCTGTTCCTGATAATTGCCGCATCATTCATGAGCCTGTTGAAATCCTCCTCGCCGTATGCAGCAATCTTTTCGACATCAAAGCCCTCGTAAGCCTTTTCAAATCCCTTAAGCTTTTTTAGCATAAGTGTCCAGCTCAGACCTGCCTGGTTGATCTCAAGAAGAAATCTGCCAAAAAGCTCATTGTCGTCGTACAGGGGATATCCATAGTGATTATCATGGTAATCCCGGTGCAACTCCCGCACCTCCCCCT
>CAYUOS010000108.1:0-11704 GCA_964446435.1 uncultured Rikenellaceae bacterium
TAGCCACCTCTGAGGTCTCAATGTCATTGACGCTTGACAATACCGACCACCTCGGAGAGATAATGAGTGACATAAGGAAGCTGGCAAAGGTGGAGTGTGAAGGAGACCAGACAATAATATGTGTAGTTGGTGATTTCAGGCCTGAAAGAACCGGATCGGCCCCTGAAATATTTGAGGCACTCAACAGCATCCCGGTTAAGATGATCAGCTATGGCGCCAGCAGTATCAGTCTCTCTATTCTGATAGACGGCAATCAGAAGGTCAATGCGTTACGATTATTGCACAAACATATATTCCATTCCTAAAATGTTTAATGAGATAACTGCCGGCAGGCTTATGAATCTGCCCACACCATTCTACTTCTACGACATTGATATGCTGAATCGTACTCTTGATGTCATGAAGAGGGAGTCAGACCGTTATGGTTTCCATGTTCACTATGCCGTAAAGGCAAATTTCAATCCGAGAATCATGAAGACCATTGCAGGGTTTGGATTCGGTGCCGATTGCGTTTCAGGCAATGAGATAAGGCATTCAATCGATAATGGCTTCAGTAAGAAGGATATTGTCTTTGCCGGGGTTGGAAAGACCGATGCAGAGATTGAATATGCCCTTAAATCGGGAATCTTCTGCTTCAATTGTGAATCGAAGGCTGAGTTAAGTGTAATTGCCGGTATTGCAAAGAGACTGGGCCTTGTTGCTCAGGTTGCACTTCGCATAAACCCTGATGTCGATGCTCACACTCACAGCTATATTACAACAGGGGTTGAGGATACCAAGTTCGGTATACATCTTAAAGACATAGAGGAAGTGGTCTCAATCGTAACCGGAGATCAGTACCTGCATCTTAAGGGCATTCATTTTCATATTGGCTCACAGATACTTGATCTTGGGGTGTATGAGCGGCTGTGCAATAAGATCAACGAGCTGCAGGAGTGGTTCGACACAATGGGAGTTGAATTTGATGTGATAAATGTTGGCGGAGGTCTTGGAATTGATCACAATAATCCTGACACAATCCCGCAGTTTGCCGGTTACTTCTCAGTCTTTGGCAAGCATCTGAGGAGGAAGGAACACCAGCAGGTTTTCTTTGAGATTGGCAGGGCGGCAGTGGGTCAGTCTGCAACCCTGATAACCCGGGTACTTTACATAAAGGATGGCGGCACGGTGAGATATGCTATTGTTGATGCAGGTATGACTGATCTGATGCGGCCCGCTCTCTACCAGGCATTTCACCTTATAGAGAACATCAGCTCAAAGGGTAAGAAAAGCAAATACAATGTTGCCGGCCCTGTATGTGAATCAGCTGATGTATTTGCAAGGGAGATCGAGTTGCCGGAAACGGGCAGGGGAGACCTGCTTGCAATCAGGTCGGCAGGGGCATACGGAGAAGCAATGGCCTCAAGGTATAACATGAGGGACCTGCCCCGTGCCATCTTCTCAGATGAGATATGACCGGGTATTATCTCTGTAACAACTTTCTGGTTAAAGGCCGCGGGTACTACCTATTTATCTGTAACGGAGTCATACAGTGCCTGGAGGATGCCTCCCCTGATCTTCAGATCAGAGAGCTTGTTGTTATTGCGTGTGGGGAATACCCTGTTTGACAGGAACACATAAGTAATTTCGTATTCCGGGTCTATCCAGGCAAAGGTTCCGGTGAAGCCCGAGTGGCCAAAACTGGAAGGGGAAGCCGAGATAGTAGGGTATACATCATCGGGAGGAAGCTGATCATTGTCGGGTTTGGGCTTGTCAAAGCCGAGACCGCGTCTGTTGTTGTCATTCTCAGGAAACTGATAACTTGTATACTCCTTCATGACTTTCTCGTCAATTATCTGTTCTCCTCCGTAGTTGCCCATTCTCCTGTACATCTCCATCAGCTTCATCAGGTCATCTGCAGTGGAAAAGAGCCCGGCATGGCCTGATACACCACCCAGCATTGCAGCGCCCTCATCGTGAACGTAACCATGTATGAGCTGCCTCCTGAAGAGTGAATCATATTCCGTAGGCACAATCCTTGACAACGGATATTTATGGTACGGATTGAATGTTATGTCGAAAGCCCCCAGCTTATGATAGATGTTGCTGCTAACGAATCCGCTCCACTCTTCTCCGGTTATCGAGGCAATAATCTCTGGCGCTATAATGAATGCAAGGTCAGAATAGACATACCTTTTCTGGCCAAGCTTTGAGTTTCTGATCTCCCTTAGCAGCCTGTTACGGTAAGTCCTGTGTATATAGAGGTTCTCAGCAACGGATACCGGAAACCTGTCTGATGGTCCCGGCTGGAAGGTCCTGTTTCGGAACTGTCCCGTTGCTTCATTAAGTGTCTCTCTCCAGAATGGTATCCATGACACCAGGCCGGCCTGATGAGCCAGCATCTCCCTGATTATTATCTTTTCCTTGTTGGAGCCTCTGAACAAGGGGACGTAATTTCCGAGATACTCATCAGGTGTAAACCTTCCCTGTGAATCGAGAAGCATTAGCCCCGGAGTAGCAGATGATATCTTTGTCACTGATGCCAGGTCGAACAGGTCATCCTCCTTAACCTCTATTCTGGCGTCATACTCATGGTAACCGTAACTTTTACTGAAGACCACAATGCCCCTTCTGGCGGCCATCACCACACAACCTGGGTAGGCTCCTTCACCAATTCCGAGAAGCGCGAGGGAATCAATTTTTTTTTCCAGGATGTCTGACCTCATTCCTGCCGACTCGGGAAACCCAAACTGAAGCCTTATATTACCAGCTGTCTTAAGTCCGTAACCGGCAGGGTACCTGGTGTTTATTGTAACCGGCAGTGTTCCGTGAGCCCCGAAACCTCCGAAGATGAGTTGTGCTGCAAGCGATTCAGTATACTCATTCAACTGGTATGTCAGTAGCAGTGCCGTGGCATCCTGCAATCCCGGCACCCTGTCGATTGAATAAGGATTGCCAAACCATGTTATAACGGTATTATTCTGCCGGTTGAGCTTTCTCACCAGCGAATCGAGGCCGGCATTAATTCCCATTCCTCTTCCTGTCCTTTGGTCGATTCCGTATATACCGGCAATAACAACGTCGTACCCTTCCAGCTTTTCAAGAATACTGCGGTATCCCTCTCCTCCGTTAATGTCGACTGAGTAGTGATCAATTCTTGTATATCTGCCGAGAGTCTTCTGGAACAACGATATTTCCCTCCTGTTAACCGCCAGTGAAGCTACCCTGAGCGATTCCAGCCTGCCTAAAGGCAGAAGGTTTCCCTTGTTTTCGAGGAGTGTAAGCGCAGATGCATAGAGCTCGCGTGTAAATGCCTTCATCTCGGGAGTATACAGCTCTCCGGCGATATCTTCCTCCACGACTGGTACAGGGTTGTTAAGTCCTGCCCAGTATTTTGCTGAAAGCACTCTTCTGCATCTTTCATCTATACCGGCCCGGGTAAGCGTTCCATTCTTCAGTGCTGCCATAATAGACTCTATTGCCCTTCCCGGGTCGGTTACATACTCGAGCACGTCCATTCCTGCTGCGAGTGCAAGTACCTCTGCCTCTCCGGGTTTCGTATACCGGGTTATGCCACCCATATTCATGGCGTCGGATACGATCAGTCCGCGGAATTTCATGTCATTTCTCAGCAATCCGGTCAGCACGGGTTGCGAAATTGTTGCGGGTATATTACGTACCGGGTCGAGTGCCGGAACCCATATATGTCCCGGCATGACTGCGCCCACACCGCTGTTGACGAGTGAGCGGAAGGGAACAAGCTCTACAGACTGCAGTCTCTGGTTGCTATGCCTGATTACCGGCAGATCGAGATGAGAATCAACTTCGGTATCGCCGTGACCCGGGAAGTGCTTCGCCACAGCCATTATTCCTTTATCCTGCATTCCCTTCATGTAGGCAACACTCTTCCGGCTTACCATCTCAGGATTCTCCCCGAATGATCTGGCATTTATTACCGGGTTTTTTGGATTGTTGTTCACATCGGCAACCGGGGCGAGGTTGATGTCCACACCAGATCTCTTCATCTGCCCGGCAATATACTTACCCATGGTATATATCAGGGAATCATCCCTGATTGCACCGAGTGTCATCTGGAATGGGAATCCGGGTACATCTTCGAGTCTCATACCAACACCCCATTCTCCGTCAATAGCGATAAGAGGAGGAACCTTTGTCTTCTCCCTGAAATGGTTGATCATCTGAGCCTGCTTAAGTGCATTTCCCTGGAAGAAAATAACACCGCCGATACCATATTTCTCAATTGTGCTGCTTATGTTTACATCATAACCGATGTCGCGGTTCGCAAAGGCTGCTATCCATATCAACTGTCCTATCTTCTCCTCAACTGAGAGACTCTTCATCACTGAATCGACCCAGGGGTGGTTGATGTATTTGAGGTATGGAGGATCGGTTGACTGGGATTTTAATGTCAGCGAGGTCAGCATTAGAAGCCACACCAGGGTAATACTCTTAATAGATAAAATTCTCATCGGAAGGGTATTCTTTTTATTCTTTAATATGGATAACTCTGCGATATGTTCTCTTATTGTTTGTTTGCAGCACACATGTATAGACTCCAGAAGCATATCCTGCCATGCTGAAGTTCCTTGAATGAAATCCCTCAGAAAGTTCGCCTGAGGCAATGATGAGTCTCTCCCTTCCACTGTTGTCATACAGAGACAACCTTATATCTGCCCTGGCTGACAGATGGAATTCAACTGTCGCATTACCGGTGACAGGAACCGGATAAATATTCAGTACCTCATCTTCAGCTTCGCCATATGATGAGAAGGAGGAAATCAGCCCGCCCCATATCTTTGGGTCTCCTGCCTCATAGCTAAGTGCCCATATTCCGACCCCTGCTATGTTTTTCGAATTGACAAGTCCGTATTTCAGCTCCAGGCTCCTTTCATCATCAAACCACAGCTGTCTCCAGTTGCCCGAACTGAGGTAAGCGACCCATGGGACGAATGTGGTTGGGTCGAATGTCTTCGAATGAGCTTCGGCGATTGTAACCGCTGCATTGTAGAATCTTGCTGTTGCGGTACCGGTGGCTGTCGATTTGCGTGCAGAGCTTACCACCGGCCAGTCGTAGCCATACCATGGAACTCCGAGTACCAGCTTCCCGGGCGGAACACCTGCCGCGAGATATGTGTCGACGGTACGGGTAACGTTATAGTTTTCTCCAGCAAGCGGAGCCACGGGTCCAGCTGTGGAAGAACCACGCCAGTAATAGTCATAACCCATAATGATTATATAATCACATACCTTTGCCAGGTTTGCAAGATCCCACGATCCTGACCAGTCAACCGCAGGCGTCGCAATTGATAATTCTGCTCCGGGCATGGCCGATTTAATAATCCTTTCTGCCCTTTTCATGAAGCTGACCATATTGCTCCTTTGAGATAGCGGCAGCGATTCGAAGTCGAAGTTGACACCATCGCCGTTTCTTGACAACAGCAGGTTTCTGACGGTTGTTAGCAGTGTTATCTGCCTTAAGGTGTCTTCAAGGATAACCGTATTGCGTGCTGCTCCGAAATTTGTTACTGTGAGGAGAACCTTGGTTCCCCTGTTATGGGCATAATTGATAACAGGAGTGGAGTTCCAGTCGCGAACCGTGGTGTAGCCGCCGGTAGCGGTGTCAACCTCGTAGCTGAAGTATGCTATATGGGTGAGTGCATTGTAGTTGTATGTCTGGTAGGCATTTGCCGGAGCCCAGTAGGGGTGCCAGCCGATTACCAGCCGGTTAACCATTTTGGGTGTTTCGAGTGAAAGCTTGCCGGGAAATGAGAGATCGGTGCTCTTCTCTCCGAAGTATTCAGGTTTGAACAGGGAATAATGCTCAGACTGTATCTGGTGTATCGACCGGTAAATTGAGTCGGGTGCCTGTGATGATGCAGATGCAGAGCCGGTCAGCAGTGCAAGGCATAATATCATCCTGTGCCACATGGCTATTTCCTGAAATACTTGTTATAGATCTCCATATTCCTTTCCAGCAACTGGATGGAGAGTTCATATGCCTTTTCACTGTCTTTGTCCTTGAAGGCTTTTATAAGATCCTCCTGATATTTCATTGTGTATTCCTTCTCACCCTCTATGTTGCCATAGATGAGGTTTCTCATTCTGGGAAGGAGGGAGTAGACAGGCTCAAGGCTTATAATAACAATGGGGTTCTGTGTCGACTTGCCAAGCGTCATGTGGAACCTGTTTATCAGGTCGACTTCAAGCTGTGTGTTGTCAGGATCGCACTTCTCGAGTTCCTTGTGTATTTTCTGAAGTCTCTTCAGGTCTTCCTCTGTTCTGTTTCTTGCGGCAAGGCGTGCCACCTCGGGCTCAAAGAGCCTTCTGACCTCTATTATCTGTAATATCAGATCGGAGTTGAACCTCAGGTCGTAGAAGAGATGAAGTGAGTTAATGGCGTCCTCAATCCTGAGTTCAGAGATGTAGATACCACTGCCTTTCCGTATATCTATCAGTCCCCTGGCGCTTAGTCGCCTGAGGGCTTCCCGCACCGCAGTGCGGCTTACGGCGAACTGGGCGCACAGCTCCTTTTCGGAAGGAAGCCTGGTACCCGGTATCAGTTTCTTTTGCCTTATGGCCTCTTCAATCTTACGCTCTATTTTCTGGCTGAGTGTAAGGCCGGTTCCGATCTTGCTGAAAATGTCTTCCATTGGTATGCGATAACTACAAAATGGTAAGGTTAATTATGGGGTATTATATCACTCTTCTTCGTCGGCGTACAGCATCCTGTAAGACTCGAGTGCATTCTTCACCGAGCCGTACTGGAGCAGGAGTATCTGTGCAGCTTCGTTCTGTATATTCAGCTCCTCGACAATCATCCTGGTACCGCGTTCAATAAGTTTCTTGTTGGTAAGCTGCATGTTGACCATCCTGTTTCCCTTAACCCTTCCGAGCTTGATCATCAGGGTGGTGCTTATCATATTAAGAATCATCTTTTGTGCGCTTCCCGCCTTCAGCCGGGTGCTTCCGGTGACGAATTCCGGACCCACAACTGCAACGATCGGGTACTCGGCAACTTCAGCAACCTTGCTTCCGGGATTGCAGGTAATACAACCCGTAAGAATACCTTTCTCCCTGGCTTTGGTCAGGCCTCCTACAACATAGGGTGTCGATCCTGATGCTGCTATGCCGATTACAGTGTCGTTTGTATTAATATTGAAGATTTCAAGCTCCATCCATGCCTTCAGCGGATCATCCTCGGCGGCTTCGACTGCCTTTCTGAGGGCAGTTTCACCTCCGGCAATCAGGCCTATTATCCTGTCATGAACCCCAAAGGTGGGAGGTATCTCTGAAGCATCGAGGACGCCAAGCCTGCCGCTGGTTCCGGCACCAAGATAGAAAATGCGACCGCCCTTAAGCATTCGTTTTAGAATCTTGCCGACCAGTACCTCTATCTGGGGTAAAGCATCGCGCACTGCAAGATGCACCTTGGCATCCTCGCTGTTAATGCTTGTGAGAAGCTGATGAACTGACATCTTCTCGAGGTTATCGAAATTTGAAGGGGACTCCGTTATGCTAACAGTGGCCTTTCTCTCTGCCGGTTGAGTCATTTTATTATTGATTAGCGTGGAATTTGATAAGCTCAATCATTGGTGAGCCGGTTATCATTCCCTTTCTTAGCCCATGACCGGCGAGGCACTCGCCGAGGGTCTTGCTGAAATGGAACGCGATACTCCCTGTGAAATGAACAGGGTATTTTTCTGATTCAGGGTACTGAAGAATATTTCTTACAATAAAATCATCGAATGATGTTGAAACAATATGCTTTACTTCGGGCAAATTGATGTTCTCTGAGAGGAACCTTGTAAAACTGCCCAGAAACCTGTTAGGAAAAGGCTTACGGTAAACCCTGTCGAGGATCTCTGCCTGGGTAATCTTGTATTTTTCAAGGAACAGATCGATAACATGTTTTGGTAACTGGTTCTTGAGAACGTCTGAAACAAGCTTCCTGCCCATAACGGCTGCACTGCCCTCGTCTCCCAGTATGAACCCCAGTGCCGGAACATTGCTGATAATCTGGTTGCCGTCATAGTAGCATGAGTTTGAGCCGGTTCCCAGGATGCAGGCGATGCCGGGATCTGCCTGGCAAAGCGATCTTGCGGCTCCAAGGAGGTCGGTTCCAACAAAGATATCATCTGTCCTGAAGAACCTGCCAAGGGCTTTCCTGACAACATCGTTCTTCTCAGGTGTATTACATCCTGTTCCGTAAAACCAGATGCTGCAACCTGATAATCCTGCCAATGCGGTCAGCTCTCTTTCAAGTAGCCCGGTAATCTCTTCTGCTGAAAGAAAATAGGGGTTTATGCCGCCAGTGAAAAGACTTTCACCTGCGGTTCCGTCGCTGACGACAACCCATTCGGCCTTTGTCGAACCACTGTCGGCTATTATCATCATAACTGCAGCAAACAAATAGAAATTAACCGGAAAAAGCACCAAAGATGAACATTTTTTCCAATCCGTTCATACAAATGTACCAATTAAAAATGAAATAAACATGTTTCTTGTAGGATGTATGACATATTTCAAAATTCTTCCTATTTTTGAACTCTGTTGCATCTGTTCACTCCAAACTCCATTCCGATGAATAATAATGCATCACGACTATTTATAGCAGTTATTGTCACGGCTCTTCTGGGAAGTCAGAATCTGTTTTCACAGGATACAGGAGCACGTGACCCCCGGGCTGAAAGTCGCTTAAGATCCTGGATTAATCCTCTTTCGGAATACAGTCATATTGCCAGGCCGCGCATTGACTCGGTTACGGTTGCAGCAGGCAGCAATACTCTGAATATTTGGTTTGCACCTCAATTGTCGTGGTACCCGTTCCGCGAGAACCATATTGTCATATTCAATACCTCTCTCAGGGATGAACTCGGATGGCGATACAGGCGTTATTCAATTAACTCATACTCAAACGGGTTCAGTCTTGAGCAATTGGTTCCCAATATTTACAGAAGTGGTATTGCTATCGATTCTGCAAGGATTAGACGGCCCTCTTCAGACCGACCACTGATAACAGCAAGGAAGGAGGGGTTAATACCTGCTTCGGGACTTTCCGGAAAGGGAATTGCGTTGTGGCAGAGTCATGGATATTACTACGAGGCATCGCTTGACAGGTGGGAGTGGCAAAGGGCAAAACTGTTCGGAACGGTTGAGGATGTATCGACTATGGCCTACGTAACCCCATATCTTGCAGAGATGCTTGAAAGGGCAGGCGCCAACGTCTTCCTTCCCCGGGAGAGAGATACCGGCATAAACGAGGTAGTAGTCGATAACGACCTCTCTACCGGTGCTTCAGAAGTTATAATACAACTTTCCGGTGGCACCAGCGAAGTCAGAAAAGGATTCCTTCTTACAGACACGATATTCAGCTTTCAGAATCCTTTCAGGATGGGCACTTCAGTAAGAGTCAGGGGTGGTTCGGCTATGTATATTCCTGATATTCCTGAAAGCGGGTACTATGCTGTCTATGTCTCATGGCCTGCATCGCCGGACAACAGCAGTTCGGTAGAATACAGGGTGCAACACACAGGCGGCTCAACATCATTCATTGTCAATCAGATGGTTGGCGGTCCGACCTGGCACTACCTTGCCACCCTGCACTTCAGGGAGGGTGTGGATTCGCTAACAGGCTCGGTGGTTGTTTCAGACAATTCAGGAAGAAGTTCCTGGGTAGGATTTGACGCAATAAAATTTGGTGGGGGAATGGGTAACGTGGCACGGAAGCCAACCGGTTCGGTTGTTCCTAACCAGCGATCGGTAGATGCTTCGGTTCAGCCGGGCACCGGCACAGTTACAGGTACGGGCCCCGGCCCCGGCACAAGAATAGGTACAGCCACAGCCGCAGGCCAGGGCACAGCGGCTCCGATTGCAGGCTGGAAGACCAGTGGCAAGCCAAGGTACACTGAAGGAGCAAGATACTGGCTTCAGTATGCCGGGATGCCCGACTCGCTGGTATACACCCCAAACATGTACCGGAACGACTATAACGATGACTACATGTCAAGGGCCCTTTGGGTAAACTACCTTACGGGCGACCCGGGTGACAATCCTGAAAAGCCTGCAGGCCTTGGCATACCGGTAGACATGGCATTCGCATTTCATACCGATGCAGGCATCACCCACAACGATTCGGTGATAGGTACCCTGGCGATATACTCAACGGCCACCGATGGTGGCAGGTTTCCCGACGGGACATCGAGAATGGCCAGCCGTGACCTTAACGATATCATACAGACACAGATAGTAAATGATATAAGACTGCAATTCAATCCAGAGTGGACGAGGAGAGGTCTGTGGGACCGCCCATACTATGAGGCAAGGCGCCCCAATGTACCTGCAATGCTGCTTGAGCTTCTTTCACATCAGAACCTTGCCGATCAGCAGTACGGCCTCGATCCGAGATTCAGGATTGCCACCAGCAGGGCTATTTACAAAGGTATTCTCAGGTATTTTGCATACAATGAGAACAGGCCGTATGTGGTACAACCCCTTCCGGTAACAGGGTTTGCAGTAATGCCGGCAGGTGACGGAAGGGTAAGGCTTAGCTGGGAGCCCCAGGCTGATCAGCTTGAACCGACGGCCGTTCCTGACAGGTACAGGGTGTACACAAGAAGGGGAGACAATGGTTTCGACAATGGGGTTTTAACAGTCAACACATCGCTTGAACTGGAACTCAGCGAATACGAAACAGTTTACAGTTTCAAGGTAACGGCGATCAATGACGGAGGTGAGAGCTTTGACTCAGAGATACTCTCGGCAGGGATTTCACGGCAATCTTCAGGACACGTACTGGTAGTGAATGCATTTGACCGTGTGAGCGGGCCTGAATGGTTCGATATTGGCGGAATGGCCGGTGTGGCATGGTGGCATGACAGGGGAGTACCGCGAATCAGTGATTTCGTTACCATAGGTGATCAGTACGACTTTGACAGAACCTCCCCATGGCTTGATGATGATGCCCCGGGGTGGGGTGCCACCTGGTCAGACAGGGAGGGTGTTGTAATAGCAGGAAACACATTTGATTTCCCGGCAATCCACGGCACCTCAATACTTAAGGCCGGTTACTCATTCTTTTCCGTTTCAGATGAATTCTTCAACTCCGGTGCGGTCGACCGCAATACCTTCGGCTCGGTAAGCATCATACTGGGCGAGGAGAGGTCAACCTACGGCTTTCCTGACAGGAAGAACCATGAGTTCACAATTTACACCCCTGCATTTATGGATCGCATAAGACAGCTGGCCGAATCGGGTATAAATATCTTCATGTCAGGCTCATATGCCGGTACCGACCTTATTCTCTCACACAGCGATTCAACAGCGATCAAATTTGCAGCAAGGTATCTGCGTTTTGTGCCGCGCACAAACCTGGCCGTCAATTCAGGCGATCTTTACTCCACTGACGCTGTGCTTCATGATTTTTCAGGAACCTATAGTTTTAATACCGGCTACTCGCCTTATATTTACAGGGTGCAGGCCCCTGATGCAATTGAGCCTGCAGGAAAGGGAGCCGCGACAGCCTTCAGGTATTCGCAGAACAACACATCTGCAGCGGTCGTGGCACGCGATGGATACGGAACCGTTATACTCGGCTTCCCGTTTGAAACCATAATATCGGCTGATGAGCGTCACAGGCTCATGAAGCAGGTACTTGACTATTTTGAAAGGAGATGACAATGAGCAAGAGAGTTACATGTTTTATTCC
>CAYUOS010000109.1:0-11533 GCA_964446435.1 uncultured Rikenellaceae bacterium
AGACGAGACGGCAGGATCGGGAGGCGATATGCTGCCCTGGATGTTCAGGAAGTTTGAGATGGGACCGCTGGTGGGCAAGCGCACCTGGGGAGGCCTGGTAGGAACCATGGGCTATCCCGAGCTTATGGACGGCGGGTCGATCACCGCGCCCAACCTGGCTATCTGGACAGAAGAGGGATTCATTGTTGAAAATGTAGGGGTGCCACCAGACATAGAGGTTGAGATGTGGCCGAAGGATGTTATTGCCGGCAGGGATCCGCAGCTTCTGAAGGCCATTGAGATCATCATGAAGGAACTTGAGAAGAACCCGCCGAAGGAGCCGGTGCGGCCTCCATACCCCATCAGGAGATAACCTTTTCTTTTCATTTATCAGTTTTTGTTTTAGTCCGGCGCAATCCAATTGTTGCGCCGGATTTTTTTAATTCTACCTCAGGTCGGTCGTGAACTCTGAAACTGCTCTTCTGACGCTGACGGGAGCAGGGTAGCTGTCGATATAGCCTATGCGGGCAACGAATTGTATGCTGCCGCCGATATTAAGAAACACGTTCGCATCTTCCTCGAAGCTCTCCACCTCAATCATCTGGTTCATCGGGTGGAGCCCTATCATAAGGTCCCTGCACTCAAGATGTGCCCGCTGATAAAGCCGGCCTGTGGCTATCCAGTTTACCGGAGTATCGTCAGTCTGGGTGATTAAAAGCCAGCCCCCGCACTTCTCAGTCTGAAGCCTTGCCTTTTCAACTCCCGTATCTACAAAAGATTGCTTCTTTGAGTCTTCAGGCTTATAGACCCTGCTGACGATGAAGCCTGCAAAACCGTTTATGCCCATACCCGATGTGGTAAGCCCGTCGCGCCGCTTCCGTACATCGCTGTTCGAGAATCTTATCCACCTGGCAAGCTCATTCTTGGCAGCCTCATCGTTAGACTGTTGATTGTATGCTTCTGCAGTGACGCTTGAAATATATTTACCTTCAGCAGAGGCAGCCGGAATGAAATGATAACCATTGGTTATACCTCCCGTAATCTTCTCAATGTGGGCTATGCTGATCTCATCCTCATTGAAAGGTATGCGCAGTGTACTCCTCTCCTCAAGTTTTCTCAGCATATCCTTTTCAATGCCTGGTGTAACGGACCTCTCTCCTGCAACAGATTGATTGCCTGAAGCAAACCGTGGCGTCAGACTGACTTCGGCAATCAGGTTGTCTCTGCTCTCACCTATGGTAAGGTGCACCTGCGGATCAAAACCGAAAGAAAGTGCAGCCTGGCACATGTTCTCGATAAAGGCCCCAAGCGAGATGTAGAGCCCCCTGGCTGTAGGATCGACTACCTGCAGCTTTCTTGTGTAATCGGCTCTGATATGAATTAGGGTATCGCTCACCACGTCAACCAGCCAGGGCTGTGTGTTGTGTGAGCTTCCTGCCAGAGAGGCGTAGCGAATAATTTCCATTGTGGTATCGTCAGTATAGGTTACCTGACTGATACTCTGTCGTGATGCGATGCAACTGTTTAACATGATAGTAGTGATTAAAATGATTAATGGATTTAATATGGTTTTCATAGCTTTTTGGTGATTAATTACACCGGCAAAGCTATCGACCATACAAGGAGAGACTTTTGACAAATGTCAAAAAATCAGCCCCCGATCGATTTCCTCATTCTGCTTAGGGTCTCCTGGGTGATTCCGAGATATGATGCAATGTACTGCAACGGTATCTTGGCGACATATTGGGGATACTTGTCGAGCAGCATTCTGTAGCGCGTTTCAGCTGTCTGGTTCAGAATCATCATCAAATGCCTCTCGGATGTGATGAAGACATGCTCGGCCATAAGACGCCCAAGCCTTTCAATCAACGGATACTCTGAATAGAGGCTATAAAGGCTGGTTTTGCCTATCTCCATGACCTCCATCGGTTCAAGCGCCTGAACATTTGTGCGCGATGGGCTGTCGGTAAGGAAACTGGTATATGAGGTTATAAATCCGGGTGAAAAGTGAAAGTCACTTGTAATCTCATTCCCGTTAATATCAATGTGGTAGAACCTGAAATAACCCTCAGTGAAGAAACCAATCCTGGAGCATATCTCTCCTTCATTGATCAGGTTCTCCTTCTTTTTCAGAACCCTAAGTCTTAGGCACCTGGTAAAAGCATCAAACTCTTCATCTCCCAGAGGCACAAACCTCTCTACAAAGTTCCTGAGATCGGCTATCTTATCTCCTTGCTGCAATGGTCAGGTAGAGGTATTTGATTGTGTGCACTAAGTTAAAGTTTTAAAATTGATGGTTAAATCCTGTGTCGCGGAAAAAATCTCATGTATTTTTATAGAAACATTCTCATCATGGCAATACCGACTTCACGAACAAAGGACCCGGGCAAGGTAACCATCGACTTCGAAAAGTGCGATGGCTGCGGACTATGCGTAACGGTTTGCGGGGACAATAACCTGATAATGTCGGATGGAAAACCAGCAGAAGGCGAATCTCCGCTATTCGGATGCATCGGTTGCGGCCACTGCATGGCAATCTGTCCGCATGATGCCATAAAAGTCACAGGCCGAACCCTCTCACCCGACGATCTGTTCACACTTCCAACAGCCGGTGAAGCAGCTGACTACAACCAGTTCCTGAATCTGCTCAGGCGGCGCAGGTCGGTACGGGAGTTTCAGAAGAAACCCGTTGAACCTTATGTGATCGAAAAGATACTGGCAGCGGCAAAGACATCGCCAATGGGTCTTCCTCCGTCAGACGTAAATGTTCTCATATTCGACAATGTTGAAAAATCACGTGAATTCGTAACGGACTTCTGCGCGATGCTTGAAAAGATGAAGTGGTTTGTCTCGCCATGGTTCCTGGCTCTGATGCGCCCATTCTGGGGAAAGGCCAACGATGAGCTCTTTAAAAACTTCATAAGACCGCTATTCAGAATCTATCCCGGGAGCCTTAAGAAAGGAGAAAACGCAGTTACCCACGACGCCCCGCTTGTCATGTACTTCTATGGTTCCCCATGGGCCGACCCTGCTGACCCGCTGATTGCCGCCACAACAGCAATGTATGCCGGCGAATCTCTCGGGCTCGGTACCTGTATGCTCGGCGCAGTACACCCATTTATTCAGAACCGCGGCGCCCGCAGGCTGAGGGAGAAATATGGCATTAAATATACCAGCCGCGAAGGCTTGCTTGTCGTCTTCGGCTATCCGGAATTCAATTACACCAAGGGTATAGAACGGACCTTCGCATCAATAACAACATATAATTAACCTTCTTTTAATATTGGTTTCCTATCTTTCCGCACGGAATCAAACCAGGAACCATGAAAAAGAGATCGATCCTATTGTTTGCTGCAATACTAATACTTGCGGCTACTGCATGTCACAACACCGCCGAACCCGTTGCAGCGCCCGGCCAAGTAACAGGCATAGTCTACCTCGACAAGAATGACAACGGAATATGGGATGCCCGTAAGGACAAGCCCCTGAAAGGCGTGGCAGTTTCAAACGGCCGCGATATAGCCGTGACTGACCGTAACGGCGTCTACAACCTGCCGTTGCGCGACGACTGCACGATATTCGTAATCAAGCCACGAGGTTACAGGTTTCCGGCCGACAACCGCAACATAGCACAGTTCTACAGGTTCAACATGCCCGAAGGAGCCACCGGAACCAGGTATCAGGGCCTCGAACCCACCGGGCCCATTACCGGCGCGGTCAATTTCCCACTTTACCGCAGCACCGAACCCGTAAACCTGAAGGTGCTCGTCTTTGGCGACACTCAGCCACGCAACCACCGCGAGATTGAATATATCGAAAAGGACATTCTTGCAGAGCTTGCCGGAACCACTGCCTCATTTGGTCTCACGCTCGGAGACATCGTATACGACAATCTCAACATCTACGATCACCTGACAGGTTCTGTTGCCACTCTCGGCATTCCATGGATCAACATTCCCGGGAACCATGACCTCGACTACACCGGAGATAACCAGAGGGATGCTCTTGGCTCGTGGTACCGTAACTTCGGTCCAGATTACTACTCATTCACCTGGGGACCGGCACATTTCGTGGTACTGAATACGATAGTATGGCTGGTTGATGAAACCGGCAGGCGTTACCGCACCGGGCTGGGTGCCGACCAGCTTGAATTCTTCCGTAATGAGGTGGAGAGGATCGATCCGGGTCAGCTGATGGTAATACTGACGCATATTCCATTCTCGGGATCAACAGGCTGGTACGACAACAGCGAAAAGGAAGCCTTTTTCAAAATACTTGCCGGTCATCAAAACAGCGTAACGCTTGCAGCTCACACTCACAGGCATTACCATCACATGCTCGATGCTGCTGACGGTTACCCGGGAGAAGAACCACATCATATGATAAGCGTCGGAGCCACATGCGGAAGCTGGTGGACAGGCGCACCCGATGAATATGGAATTCCTCATTCAATGCAGTCTGACGGAACACCTACCGGCTATTGCTGGCTTCATATCAGCGGCAACGACTGGAAACTGCAGTGGCAGGTAGCCAGGCGACCGGCAGAGTTCCAGATGCATATCGACGCCCCGGCAGCATTAACTGAAGGAGAACTGCAATCTGTCACGGTAACTGCCAATATTTTCAATGCCCTACCCACGGCGCAGGTTCGCATGAAGGTGACAGGACAGGACGATTGGATGACAATGAATAATGTAATCCGGACTGATTCGGTTCTGCACAGGGTAATAGAAAGGGAGGCAGAACTTGGAGCGGTTCCATGGCGCAGGCTTTCAAGACCGGTTGCAACCCCGCACCTGTGGGAGGCCACTCTTGACGCAGCTTCCCTGAAGCCCGGGGTATACCTGATTACCATAGAATCAACCGACGAATGGTATACATACAGAGGACTCCACTACCTGTTCATCAGGGAGAGACCGTTATTTATTGAATAGCCTGTTTCTGAATGGGTGATGAACACCCGCGTTGAATAGAAGTCCGGGACAGGTAAGACCATAAGGAAGCGTACCATCAGAATAATCAGGAAAAAGATCCCAGTTCCGTCAGATTTCCTATATTGAGCCTTTATTGGAAATCCAGACTGAAAAACCTATCCTGAAACACAAATAAAGCCCGACAAAATGAAAAGACTCAAGTCTGTTGCCCTGTTGATGGCATTGGTGATGGTACTGACCACCACCCTGCCTTCATGCCTGATGACCAAGACAAACGTTGGAGCCTACACCGAATCATGGGGAAACGATTATACCTATGCAAAGGGAAAGCAACTCTGGCTTTTCTGGGGTATTATTCCCATTGGCAGGACAAGTGTGAACACTCCTGGAGACGGTAACTGCCAGGTGATTACCAAGTTTACATTCAGCGATGTGCTTATCAGCACATTGACACTTGGAATCGTCACCTCCTACAGCATAAGGGTAAAAGCCAAGAGGGTATAAAAAGTAACAGGCTGTCCTCCCCTGGAGAATTGCACCCCTATCTACTGACCTCTAGGCATTCAAAGCCAGCAATGCAGTAAGCGAAGAGAAGATCACCAGCAGGAAAAGCACCGACACTGTGCTGTAGATATTATGGCTCTCGTTCTTCCCGGTAATATACAGGTAGGTGGGAAGATATACCACAAAGGGAAACGGTATTGACACCAGCAGAAGCCAGCCGGCACCAGGCCAGTGCTGAATCTTGAACAGCATTGCCGTAAATGTAATCAGGCATGTAATGTAAGTGACAACATAGAGAGGCAGGCTCTCCCTCCTGCCCTCTCCCTTGTAGCCCGATATCAAAGCCGGGGGAAGGAAGACAAAAAGCAGGAAAATTATTCCGGCTGTGAGCAGTATGTTCGCGCCAGGGAAGTGCAGAATTTTGAAAGAGACTCCCAGCAGAGCCAGTGCGGTGGTTATCAGTCCGGTTATATATGTCTTGTTTTTCATTGCCTTGATTATTTGATGGTTACAGTTGTGTTGTCAGGTCTGTCGCCTTTCTCTTCAGGAATAATCTCATCGATTCCCGAAAGAATGAGGGTTTTCTCACTGTTGATGCCAGAGCTGAGATGATTATCAACCATTTCCGGTATGCTATTGTCCCGGCCGTCATTGACGATCATGGTGACAAGTGATGCCGGCAGAAAAACCGCCAGGGAACCGACCACCAGGAAGATGAATTCCGGGCGTACATGTGTTTCGTTCTTCATGGTTGAGTATACATACCATGGGAAGGCTACAAGGAAGAGAGTCAGCAATCCAACGACATTCAGTGTTGTGGCCAGAGGCCAATGCATTATCCTGAAGAAAAAGCCGGCCACATAGAGTGCTGTTCCTGCCGCGCTGATTACATACACTGCCGGGGCGGCCCTGCGTTCCTGACTGACAATAACGTTGTGAAGTACGGCGGGCAGCAGAAGGAGGATTGTGACCAGTGCTGAGAGGGTGATGACAATGCCGGCACCGGGCCAGTGCTGCACCTTGAAGAGGATGCCGCCGATGGTGAAGAGAGCTGTGAGGAAGGCTGAAATGAAGAGGAAGAGTCTTCGCGTGCTGCGGGTCTCCTTCCAGAGGACGCCGAGGGCTGAGGGCATGAATACCAGTGTCAGCGTAATGGCGCCGAGGACCATCATGACGCCGGCCAGTGGCCAGTGCATGATTTTGAACAGTGAGGCAAGGCCGAAGAGGATTGTTCCGGTGATGCCCGAAATTTTCATTGTTGTTTTCATTTTTCTGTATTTTATGTCTACTGCAAAGAGTGTTTCTTCCTGTATTTCTCGCAGGCGGCGGTAAGATCCCATGTTGCGCCTGACAGCTGCGAAGGCATCGGTGAAGGAGATGCCCTGGTGCATGAGGTTTTCGACATCACAGCAGAGGTGGTCAATGAGGTCGTCGGGGAGATGGGAAAAGGTTATTCCATGCGCCCTGACTGAGTTGCTGATGATATCGATCTCGCGGGGTGTCAGGTCAGGCATGGTTCATTCCCGGTTTAAGATCTATTATCTGGTGCAGCGAGTCAATGAACTCCCTGAGCTCCTTTACCTTTTCAGCCACGAGGGAGTGGCCCTCAGGCGTGAGTCTGTAGCTGATGCGAATGCGGTTGTTGTAGTTCTCTGATGTTGTTACCAGCACCTTCTCGCTCTCGAGCTTGTGCAGCAAAGGGTAGAGCGCGCCGTAGGTGAGCCTGATCTTACCCTGTGTGAGCTCCTCCACCCTTCGCGTTATGGCGTAGCCGTGCATCGGACCCTCCTCCTTGAGTAGCTTCAGTACTATCGTTCTGAGCGACCCCTTCAATAATTCACTTGATATCATACTTCTTATATATATTACTTTCTTATATATGCAAAGATATAATATAATTATTATACGAGTCAGGTTTTTTGAGATTTTTTTTGACCCGGGAAGATCAGGCTGCAATTTGGTGCGAACCTGGTGCGAACCTTATGTTGTCGGTTTCAGGGAGTCTTCTTCCTCTTTGCCTCGAAACTGCCGTTTGGCTGAATGAAGATGGCCGACCCTATTTCCCCGTTCTTATCCTCGACAAACTCCAGCCGGAATCCATCAAGTATTTTTAAGGCAAATAGTTTGGGGCCGATTGGCTGTAGCTCATATTCTGGCTGACCCGGAACGAACAGGTACAGGGTACTCTCATTCTTTACATATACCCTGGTAACCATGCCGGCAATCTCATACTCTCCCACATATCTGGCAAGAGTCTTCGGGTCTACATCGATTATAGTCAGTTTCCTTTTGAATTCAAGTGGTTTAAGTGAGGGTTCGGCAGCATACATCACGCTCTCTATTTCGCCATCATCTCCTGTGCGGAAGTTAAACCTGCCGGGGGGAACTGCGGTTGTGTCAATACCCTCTGAAGTTACCTCGAATGGTTCAAAGATGTCATAATGCATATGCCTGAGCCAGAGTTTGCGTACCTCTGTAACGGCATACAGTGAATCACCTGAAACCACAACAGTGAAGTCACCGTATCCCCGATGGTTATAGTCTCCGGTGTATCCGGCCAGTGCACGGGATGGAGATGCGTCGGGTTTCTTGTCAGAGCGGCTCTTCTCTGTTGCTTCCTGCTGTGCCTTCATTGATTTCTCTCTCTGCGCCAGCAACTCCTTGTTCCAGTCTTTTACCGGCAGCCTTAGCATACGGTCTGAAATGATATTTCTGACCAGGCCGGGTACAGTGGAAGAATTCTGGTTGGTAAGGACCACTATTCCCAGGCTGTCGGTCGGATAAAATACGGTGAGGGCTGAGAAACCGTCAATGTTGCCTCCGTGCTGTACACGATAGTGACCACGGTATGAAGCCATCATCCATGCATAACCATAGGTTGACATGTGTATATCGGGATTCTCGGATGAGGGCAGTCCGGGAGAAGCCACCATCTGCGAGCTGATTGCGGCCTGGACGAATGAGGCGGGAATAACCTGTTCTCCTCCGAACTTGCCTCCGTTTATCCATGCTGAAAGCCAGTTGGCCATCTCTGTCACGCTGCTGTTTATCGCACCGGCAGCGCCAAGGCCCTGTATCTGGTAGTAGTCCATCAATGCAATTGAGTTGTCCCTTCGTACCCTGTAACCGAGAGAAGCATCGTCGCTTGCCTTCATGGCATCGATAGTAAAGTTAGAGTGGCCCATTCCAAGAGGTTTGAAGAACCGCTCTGTGATATTCTCCTCCCAGCTTTTCGAGGTGACATTTTCTGCAATCACTCCCTGAAGGAAGAACATGAAGTTATTATACTGGTACGTCCGTCTCACTGCTGCTGAAGGCTCATGGTACCTGATCCTTTCGATAAGCTCGTCTTTTGATGGTGACGGGAAATAGTACCACGAGAAGTCGTGACGCGGTAGCCCTGTCCGGTGACACATAAGATCGCTGACAGTAATCAGGTTGTCCATTTCATTATTGAAGAACCTCAACTGTGGGATGTATAGCCTGGGACTCTCATTGAGGCTGATCTCACCCTCATCGGACAAAATACCCAGCAACGCCGAGGTAAAAGCCTTTGTGCAGGAACCGATCGCAAAAAGGGTGTTTGGAGTGACAGGAAGCTTTCTTTCATAGTCCCTGTAACCGAATCCTCTTGAATAGACGACTTTATCCTTTTCAACCACTGCGACGGCAAAGCCAGCAATATTCCAGTCCTTCAGCAATGCCTCAAGCTGTGCATCCAGTCCGTTCAGTCGTGTGTCGGCTCTCTCTCTTGACCTCTGTGCGTTCAGTGGAGCAAGAATAAGCACAACAGCAAATAACAGGAGTAATCTCTTCATCATAGTAGTATTGATTATCGTTAATATGTTTTTAAGCTTTATATGTTTTAAGTGACGCATAAGAACCCGATAAGTTACAAAAAAAACGTAAGAAGCCCCCTGCCTTTATTACTATCCTCTGAAAAACCTGCTGTTGGTCACACGAGATTACCTTCTCATTATTTTATCATTATTATTAATTATATATTGTTTATCATTATATTTTTAGTGTTATTTGCATAGTCAATTAATAGTGGAGAGATATGAAATCACAAACACGCTTTGTTTTTAACGCAGTGCACATCCTGATCTGGATTGTCTTCATTGGTCTTTGCATAAGGACAGGAACTCTGATTTTCACCCTGATACTGAATCTATTTTTCGACGCCGCGGAGATACAGGATTTACTTGAAGATGTCACGGCAGATAGCGGAAAATTGTACGAATACAGAAAAATACATCACTATGCAATGTATTCATTAATAATTCTTTATTCGGCTATTCATGCCTATATTGCATATCTGGCAGTCAAGATATTCCGGAAACTCAGGCTTGAAAAGCCTTTCAGTGAAGGTGTAACAGTCCTGATTACCCAGATGAGCTATGTCGCACTGGGTACAGGTATACTGGCGATGGCTGCTGAGGGATACACTGAATGGATCAGCCGGCAGGGGGTGGACATATCAAAAAACTGGAACGGAGGCAGTTTCCTTCTGCTTGCCGGAATAATCTTTATTCTGGCCGAGGTGTTCAGAAGGGGAACCGAATTGCAAAATGAGAACGAACTAACTGTATAGTCCATGCCGATAATCGTCAATCTCGATGTAATGATGGCCAGGAGGAAGATGTCTCTCAACGAGCTGTCAGATAAGGTGGGGCTATCACTTCCCAACCTCTCGATACTTAAAACAGGCAAGGCAAAAGCCATCAGGTTCAGCACGCTTGAAGCCATTTGCCATGCCCTTGACTGCCAGCCCGGCGACATTCTTGAATATAGAAATCTCTTGAAAGATGGCAGTTAAACTCCAGTACGCCTCCGACCTTCACATTGAATTTCCGGAAAACAAAGAATTTCTGAGGAAGAATCCCATTACACCTGAAGGTGAGGTATTGGTACTGGCCGGGGATATAGTAAGGGTCTTTTCCTATCCCTCATACGCTTCTACGCCTTTTAACCCCTTTACGCCAATACGCCCTTTAACGCCTATTACGCCTATTGCGCCCATTACGCCTTTTACGCCCATTACGCCTATTACGCCTATTATGCCTTTTACGCCCATTATGCCTTTTACGCCCATTATGCCCATTACGCCATTTACGCCATTTTAGGAAAAAGGTACATTAAGGTAAGTCATTCTTTAGATTGGATTAGTTTTATCAGAGCCGTTATAGTTTATGGATATACCAAAACCGTTGTTTGCAGCCAATTGCAGAAATTGCTTAATTTTGAAAAAAAAGGAAGATGCATACAATCATCAAAAAAAGTATAGAAGATCTTAAGTATATCTGTAAGCATCTTAAAATAAAAACGCTTTACGCATTTGGTTCTGCAGTATCTTCTGACAGATTTGGCCAGAACAGCGATATAGATTTTCTTATTTCATTCGATGATGGTATTTCTCCAGAAGAGTATTCTGAGAATTACTTTCAGTTTCATTACACAATAAGGAGCCTTTTAGGAAGGGAAGTTGACGTAATAACAGAACGTTCACTTTCTAATCCATACTTTATTGAGAGTATAGACAAGCATAAGATACTGATATATGAGGCCTGAAATAAAGAAACACCTTTATGATGTCAATGAATCAATTGACTCAATATTTGAGTATCTGGGTGATAAGCGGGATTTCGATGAATATGTAAAGGACAAGCTATTGCGAAGGGCTATTGAGAGAGAGATAGAGATAATTGGTGAAGCGTTAAACAGGGCACTAAAACTAGACCCTGATCTAAATATTGAGAATGCCCGTAGAATAGTAGATACCCGAAACTGGGTAATCCATGGTTATGATAAGGTCGATGATGTAATAATCTGGGGCATCGTGGTGAACCATCTTCCAAAACTGCAGAATGAGATAAAGGAGTTTCTTTAAATACTTTATGAAATCAGTATTAATTCCATTCGGCCTTATCATTCTGACCATCTCCTGCAGCAGTCCAGAGAAGAACCTCTTCTGGAACGACGGCATTGAAATCTTTGATGTCACCCGCTTCAACCTGGCCTGGCTCACCTCCGGCCGTGACTGGAAGGAATTCGTTGAAACCGGGAAACGGAACCGAGCCGAAGGCGAGCTCGCGACTGAATAGGAGCAAAACGGT
>CAYUOS010000110.1:0-11510 GCA_964446435.1 uncultured Rikenellaceae bacterium
GAACGTCTCTGCTGACACAGGCTTCATAAGGTAATCTGTAGCGTTCATCTCAAAGGCCTTAAGCGCATACTGATCGTATGCAGTGGTAAAGATTATAAGCGGATTTCCGTCCATGACCTCAAGCATTTCAAATCCGGTCAGCCTTGGCATCTGTATATCAAGCAAAACGAGATCGGGATCGATTTCCCTTATCGCCTTCAGGCCTTCAAAGCCATCTGAGCATTCGCCTGCAAGCTGCAGGTCAGGGTGGTTTCTGAGGTAGTGTTTCAGTATCTCCCTTGCCGGGGCTTCATCGTCAATGATGAGTACTTTTATCGGGTTCATGAAATGTGTTGTTTTCTAATTTGTTGTCATCACGGCAGGCAGCCTGAGCCTTACCGTGAAGATTCTGTCACGCTTTTCGGTCGACAATGATGCTTCCTTTCCATAGTAGAGTTCAAGCCTCCTGTGAACGTTAACCAGTCCTGTGCCGGTACCTGCCGGCAAGATGGCTTCGGGGTCGTAGTTATTTCTGATGGTTACCTCAAGAATCTGCCTGTTGCAGCGCACAACGGTCTCAATCTTCACCGTGCCTGTGCTTTCATTGACACCATGCTTAATGGCGTTTTCATAAAGTGGTTGCAGGAGCATCGTGGGTATCCTTGTTTCAAGGCAACCCTCTGCGATATCCTCGCCGGTGGCAAGTCTTTCACCAAAGCGGGTCTTTTCAATTTCAAGGTAGAGCCTCAGGTTTTCCATCTCTCTTCGCAACGTAACAGGCTGCTCATCCTTGCGTGCCAGCGAGTACCTCATAAAGTCGGAGAGCTTTATCACCATCTCCCTGGCTTTATCGGGGTCTGTAATTGTGAGTGCGCTCACTGAGTTCAGGCTGTTGAAGAGGAAGTGCGGATTTATCTGTGATCGTAGCATCCTCAGTTCGGTCTCCTTTAGCAGGGTTTGCAGCCTTGACTCTTGCAGCTGCCTGGCAGACAGCTGGTTGTAGCTTATTATCAGGTAATAGGTCAGCAACACAAGTACGCAAATCAGTATGCCAAGACCAACACGGAAAATAAATGTCTCATTCCAGTAGCCGCTATATATTCCGGGTTCCGCAAAAATGGCCGCAATGAAGACCCGGCTTATAAGCAGCCATATAACAATCATTCCGGCTGAAACGGCAATAAGATTGAGGGTTCGGGTTGTCGCTTTAAGGTCTGGCTTGTTGAAATAGCTCAGTGGGTACCATGCTGCCAGTGAAAGGACTGAGTACATTATCATTGAGACAAAACCATCGGTGACTGTCAGCAGGGTATCAGCACTTGTGGTGTAGTGGAAAAGAAGCGACTGGCCGGCCCCCAGGAGGAGCCATGCCAGCCACCATATTGCCATTTTTGTCCTGCTTTCAAATACCGGGTGTCTCATGAGCCGGATTTCTGATTAGTAGCACTTGAGCTCGCCACCGCCGAAGATGACGGTTCCCTTGATTACAAGCTGTCTGGTAGAGTCGATTGTTCTTCCGGGAGAGAACTTCCTCTCATCAGAGAATCCACCCAGTATGGGGGTTATCTTAAGCGCCACGTTCCATTCCTCGGGCACGATGATCTCGGTTCCCCCGAAGACACAGGTAACCTCAAGCTCGGAGACGCCGGGTGCAAGTGTCGACCTGGTAAGATCTATCTTGTTGCCGCCGAAGACAGAGGTGATCTCACCTCCTGAGAAGTTGTTGCTTGTTATCATCCGGTCGCTACCGCTGAAGACGTTTACGATATCGAGATGATCATCAGTGCCGGAGTCTGACCTGTGGAAGAATTTTCTCGATACCCTCTGGCCGCCGAAGATGACGATAATACCGAGGGTGATGAATACTGCCGGCCAGAATAGCCTGTAAGCTCCGAATAGATTGGAGAAGATACTGGGCAGAAGGAAGAAGGCACCTACGGCCATTACTATTATGCCGGGGGTCTTGTCTGTGCTTCCGATTGTAATGACCAGGCCTATCACTATCAGCAGCATCTGCCAGCTGAAGATGATATCATCGATGAAGACCGGGAAGATATTCGTGTTTCTGAGCAGGAGGAAGAATCCTGCAAGGAGCAGTACCACTCCTATGATTGCACGGTTTCCCGGATTTTGCCTGTGTCTGTCGGGTCTGTTGTAAGTTTCCATTTCTGTCAAATTTATTAAGTTATTGATTAATATTCTTTTCTGTTACACCATTTTTTTGGCGAAGGTATCAGGAAGGTGATACCTGTCAGCACGAGCGCTGCGGGCCAGAAGCCCACCCTTACAATTTCGGGTGCTTCGGGGAGAATGTCGGGCAGGAGGAACCATGCGCCGGCAGCAAGGAAGATAACTCCTCCTGTTAGGTTTCCGCCGAGGAACATTAAAAGGCTGACGAATACCAGGAACATCTCCCACCTGAAGTAGTCATGCATGCTGCCCAGGCCCAGCACATCAAATGTGGCCGCAAGCAGCATCAGTCCGAGGGCAATCAGGAACAGGCCGAAGCCTATGAAAGGGTTACGATTTGATTTATCTCTTTTCATGATGATGTGGTTTTGTGATCATTCTGCAGCAAATATATTGTCGGTAGTTACCATGATGGTAAAGTTTTTCGGTGAATGACCTGAAAAGGGCGGTAAACGCAGGAATAGAGAGGGTGGTGTTACTTTTTTGTTGATAATTTTTTTTATTGCACAAGGATTTATATTTTTGCAGACCAAATTCCGGGGAATGTCACGACTATATTCGATACCATTGAATGGTCTGAAAGATGGCAGCTACTCATATGATTATGAGGTAGGCAGCGATTTTTTTGCCGCCTTCGAGGGGTCTCAGATAGGGGAGTGTAATATTTCGCTTATTGTTGAGTTGCATAAGGTTTCGGGTCAGTACAACCTCCGTTTTATGCTCAGGGGGACCGTTCTGGTGTCGTGTGATCGCTGTCTTGGCGAGTACATGCACCCCATTGAGAGCGACAACAGGCTAATCGTTAAAACGGGAGAGGATTTCGATGACAGCGATCCCGAGCTGCTGATTATACCTGCAGGTGAGTCGGAGCTTGACCTGAGCCAGTTCATATATGACTATGCGCATCTTGCGATTCCGATCAGAAAGGTCCATCCTGACGGGCCGGACGGTAAGATCATGTGTGACCCTGAGATGCTGAAAAGGATAGCAAACGTTGGCGGTGACGATGACGGGAAAAGGCCGGAATGGGACAAGTTAAAGGAATTGTTGCACGATAATTAATACCATAAACTGAGAGATGGCACATCCAAAGAGAAAACACTCAAAGACAAGAAGAGATAAGCGCAGAACACACTACAAGGCAGAGGTTCCGACGCTTGGCAAATGCTCTAACTGCGGTTCAGCTGTTCTGTATCACCGTGTTTGTCCTGAATGCGGACATTACAGGGGCAAGCTGGCTATAGAAAAGAAAGTAACCGCATAGTGACACAATAATTAACATTGGCTCCATGAGAATAGGTCTGTATGCAATGGGAGGGGACTTCGCTCCCCGCGCTGCCGTTGAGGGCGCAGTAGATGTACTTGAACACCTCGGAGAGGGGACCAGGCTGGTTCTTATTGGTGATGAGGCCCAGATCTCTGCAATCCTTGAAGAACTTTCCGCAGATAAGTCCGGCTTCGATATTGTTCACACCAGCCAGGTGATTACAATGGCAGATCATCCGGCCAAGGCATTCTCGCAAAAGAGAAACTCAAGCATCGCTGTAGGATTTGGCATGCTGAAGAAGGGTCTTATAGACGGATTTGCAAGTGCAGGAAATACAGGAGCAATGCTGGTAGGTGCAAGTTACACCGTCAATGTCATTCCTGGAATTTACCGTCCTGCCTTGGCAACCATGGTTCCATCAATATCGGGAAAGTCATCAATATTGCTCGACATCGGCATCAATCCTGACACAAAACCCGATATCCTGCTGCAGTACGGGATTCTGGGCACCATGTATGCCAGGCATGTAATGGGGTACGAGAAGCCACGGGTGGCCCTGATAAATATCGGCGAGGAGGAGACAAAGGGGACAATGGCCGTACGTTCGGCATATGAGCTTATGAAAGACCACCCCGATATTGAATTTGCAGGAAACATTGAGGGAAACGCCTTGTTCAGTGCTGAAATGCCTGAAGTACTTGTATGCGATGGTTTTGTAGGCAATGTAATAATCAAGCAGGCAGAGGCATTTTATATGTTGCTGAAATCGAGGAAGATAAGCGATCCTTTCTTTGACAGGTTTGACTTTGAGAATATCGGAGGAACACCGGTGATAGGAGTTAACGCCAATGTGGTAATAGGCCATGGCATTTCAAGGCGTAAGGCTATTGCAAATATGATACTCGAGACAGTAAACGTAGTCAAAGCCGACCTGGCCGGTAAGATAAAACTGACACTTTCGAATGGAAAAGAAGATTAGGGCAGCCATAACCGGATTGCACGCATGGGTGCCTGAATACAGGCTTACCAATGACGAGCTCGCAACCATGGTTGACACCTCCGATGAGTGGATAATGCAGAGGGTGGGAATTAAGGAGAGAAGGATACTCAAGGGTGAGGGAGCCGGTTCGTCTGAACTTGGTGCAATGGCTGTCAAGGGATTGCTGGAAAAGACAGGTACGTCACCCGATGAGATTGAACTCCTGATCTGCGCCACAGTAACTCCAGACATGCTTTTTCCGGCAACGGCAAACATAATCTGCGACAAGGTCGGCATTAAGAATGGTTTCAGCTTTGATATTGGTGCAGCCTGTTCGGGCTTTCTCTTTGCACTTAAGAATGCAGCAGCCTGGATAGAATCGGGGAATGTGAAAAAGGCAATCGTAGTTGGTGCCGACAAGATGTCTTCAATTACTGACTATACCGACAGAACAACCTGTCCGCTTTTCGGAGACGCTGCCGGTGCCGTTCTGCTTGAACCGGCAACTGATGACAACGGTATAATGGACTATATCTTCAGGGTTGATGGTTCAGGAAGGAAATACCTGCACATGAAGGCAGGTGGATCTGCCAGGCCGGCTTCACATGAAACAATAGACGCCAGGGAACATTTCGTGTACCAGGAGGGTCAGAGCGTGTTCAAGTTTGCTGTCTCAAATATGGCTGATGTATCGGTAGAGATAATGGAAAGGAACAACCTCAAGCCTGATGATATTGCCTGGCTGGTTCCACATCAGGCCAATCTGAGAATTATTGACGCCACAGGAAAAAGAATGGGACTTGAACCCGAGAAGGTAATGGTCAACATTCAGAATTACGGTAATACAACCGCGGCCACCATCCCTCTCTGCATGCACGACTACAGAAGCAAACTGCGCAAGGGCGACAAGATTATACTTGCAGCATTCGGAGGTGGCTTCACCTGGGGTTCAATATACCTCAAATGGTCATACGATCCGGAAGAATAGCAGAGGAATCAGGAAGCCAGGAAATCAACACTTTTTCCTTTCTTTCGCAATAGTTTTTATATTTGTGAGTTATTCGAATAGGATGAATTCATAATCAATTATTGAAAAAATGGCAAAGATCAACGAAGCAGAAAGCACTACAGCAATCAATCTTATCAGCAATGGAACTGAGATTACCGGCGACATCAACTCATCGGGCGACATAAGGATTGACGGATCGCTTGTTGGGAATCTGAAGACCAGGGGCAAGGTAGTAATCGGCCCTACCGGCAAGGCTAAAGGAGAGATCTACGGAAAGAATATTGAGGTCTCCGGAACCATTGAGGGTAAGATATCTGCCGAGCAGCTGCTGAACCTTAAGGCTACTTCAAAGATCATTGGCGAAATCATTACCACCAGGCTTTCGATCGAGCCGGGTGCCAAATTTACAGGCACCTGCAAAATGAGCGAAGAGGTGACCAATGGAGGAAACAACACCCCAAAAGGAAAAGAGGGACAGTAACAAGAAGACTGAACCCCCTTTAAAGACATATTCCAGGTACAGTGGAATTGCTGTTCAGATGATAGCGATAATACTTGCAGGTGTATGGGGGGGAAGAAAACTTGACGAACTGGCCGGAACCGAAGTCCCTGTATTCACCGCAATACTTGCCCTCGCAGGAGTAGCCGCTGCAATCTACACTTCAATAAAAGACCTGATAAGATAAATCATATGCCTTGAAACGATTTGCAAGGGATATTGCTATTCTCTCCATCCTGTCAGTGCTTCTCTCAGGCCTTACATTAATTCTTACCGGTAAAACCAGCTTCTTTGGGCAGGCTGAAAGTGCCATAGCTTTCATTCCGGCTTTCCTTGCGATAGCCGTAGCATCCATCGGCCTGAGCCATGCCGCCAAGAACCATAAACCTGATGTGCAGGCTCTCTTCACGCTGGCTGCCGTAGGCCTGAAATTCCTGCTTCCTGCTATTCTGGCGGTAGTATGGTTCGCTATCCTAAAAAAGAATAGCAGTGCCGATGTAATACTGTTTTTTGTTGTATATTTAACCATTTCGATAGCGACAGTAGTGCTGATTGTGAAAAACCTTGATAACCAACCCTAACTGAATGATCATTTTGGCAAAGGGCAGATTGAAATACCTGACGCTGACAATGCTGATTTCCACCGCAACTCTCTTTGCACAGCATGCTGACGATGATCATCCCACCGCCACCCATAATGATAACGAATTTACCGCTACCGAATTCATCCTCGATCATATTGCCGATTCACACGAATGGCACATTCTTACTACACCATCGGGAAAGCACGTCTCGGTCTACCTTCCGGTTATAATATTCAGTAAACACACCGGATTTCATCTCTTCTCTTCAAGGCATATCTCACACGGACACAGTCATAACGGGTTTTATGTGGCCGATGAGGGTGATCAGAAAGGAAGGATAATAGAGAAGACGGCTGAGAAGAAGGGGGAACTCTATTATATGCCGCTCGACTTCTCAATTACAAAGAATGTTGCCGCAATGATGGTAGCAGTGGCAATCGGACTGTGGCTGTTTATTTCACTTGCACGGTCATACGGTAAAACAGGTGTATCAGAACCAAGGGGCATTCAGGGGCTCCTCGAACCGATTATAATGTTTGTCAAGGAAGATATCGCAATTCCGAACATGGGTGAGGATAAGCACGAGAAATACCTGCCCTATCTCCTTACGGTATTCTTCTTTATACTGATAAACAACCTTCTCGGACTCATACCTTTCTTCCCCTTTGGTGCAAATGTTACAGGCAATATTGCTGTTACATTTGTGCTTGCATCGTTTACCTTCCTGGTAACCCAGTTCAGCGGGAACCGTCAGTATTGGAGGCATGTTTTTGCCACGCCGGGGGTGCCGTTCTGGCTTCTGCCGGTAATGATGGTGGTCGAAATGATAGGCCTGATAGCAAAGCCTTTCGCCCTGATGGTGCGTCTCTTCGCAAATATTACCGCGGGTCACATAATAATACTGGGCCTTATAAGCATTATTTTCATTTTCAAAACACTGTGGGTTCTGCCCGGAGCAGCTCTTTTTGTCCTGTTTATGGATTGCCTTGAGCTGCTGGTTGCATTCCTTCAGGCATATGTATTTACACTCCTTTCGGCTCTCTTCATTGGAATAGCAGTCGAGGAACATCATTGATATTGTTTAACCAATACTTGAAGCTATGACATTTTCATTAGCAGCAATCGGAGCAGGAATAGCCGTAATTGGCGCTGCCATCGGAATCGGTAAGATCGGAGGCAACGCAATGGAGGCTATTGCGCGTCAGCCAGAAGCTGCATCCAGAATCCAGACGGCGATGATCATCTCAGCCGCTCTGATAGAGGGTGCCGCACTTTTCGCAATCGTTGTCGCCCTGCTGAAGTAAAACCAATTTGGGGAGGCCTCCTGCAGCGATTGGCTGCAGGTCTCCCTTTTATTGAATAATATAACAATGCCATGATAACCGCCAACAGCTTAGCAACCCCGGCATTGGGCCTTATTGTCTGGACAACAGTAATATTCCTGATCTTCTTTTTTGCCCTCAGGAAATATGCCTGGCCACCGGTGCTCAATGCCATACATGCACGTAATGAAAGGATAAGGAGTTCACTGCTCGCGGCAGAGAAAGCCCGTGAGGAGATGATCAGGCTTCAGGCTGACAACGAAGCAATCCTCCGCGAAGCCCGTGAGGAGCGCGACCAGATTGTGAGGGAAGCCCGTGAGGCTGCCGAGGCTATAATCTCAGGCTCAAGGGAAAAAGCCTCGCAGGAGGCCAATGTGTTGATTTCAAGAGCCCGGCAGGCAATTGAGAGGGAGAAGGAGGCTGCTATGATAGAGATAAGACAGCAGGTTGCTTCAATTTCAATAGAGATAGCTTCACGGGTAGTGAAGGAGAAACTCTCAGTGACCGGTGAACAGGAGAAGCTGATCGAAAAGTACCTGAACGAATTTGAAAGTGGCAAAAACTGAATAAACCCCCTGGGATGGATGAGAGCAAGATATCGGTAAGATACGCCAGGGCGCTGTTCGAGACAGCACTTGAAAACGACCTCCTGGAAAAGACAGAGGAGGATATGAAGCTTATTCTTGAAGTAAGCATTCAGCCTGAATTCAGGCGCCTGACCGAAAACCCTTCCATACCCCCATCGAAAAAATATGAACTCTTCAGTGCGGCATTTGGAGATCATGTAGGCAATCTGACTCTTGACCTTGCATCACTGGCCTTCAATAGCGGCCGTGAACGATTCCTCCCTTCAATCGCCCGAAATTACATTTCATTGTCAAGGAAGCAAAAGGGTATTGCCGAGGTCGTGCTGACAACTGCCATTGAACCTGATGCGAAGACAATGGAGATATTGAGAAAAGAGATATCAAAGACATTGGGAATGGGCATTGATCTTAAAGAGATTGTTGACCCTGACATTATGGGAGGTTTCATTGTAAGGGTTGATGACAGGCTCTTTGATGCCAGCGTAAGGGAGAGACTGAAGAAGATCGGAAAAGAGATAATATCATAACGAAATGACAAGTATAAAACCTGCAGAAGTATCGAGAATACTGAAGGAGAGACTCCAGGGGCTTCACACTGAGGCATCGCTCGATGAAGTTGGAACGGTGATACAGGTTGGTGACGGCATTGCAAGGCTTTACGGCCTTTCAAACGTGCAATCAAATGAACTAATAGAGTTTGAGAATGGTATAAACGCCATAGTGCTTAACCTCGAGGAGGACAACGTGGGGACAGTATTGCTGGGGCCGTCGGAGGAGATCAACGAAGGTGACATTGCCAGGCGTACCGGAAGGATAGCTTCAATAATGGTCGGGGAGGGTCTTCTCGGCAGGGTGGTAAATACCCTCGGAAAGCCTGTTGATGCCAGAGGCCCAATTACTGGCAAGCTGTATGAAATGCCATTAGAAAGAAAGGCTCCGGGAGTTATATTCCGACAGCCGGTAAAGCAGCCGCTTCAGACAGGAATTAAACCGATAGACGCAATGATCCCGATCGGCCGAGGACAGAGGGAGCTTATTATCGGCGATCGCCAGACAGGAAAAACAGCAATAGCTATCGACACCATTATTAACCAACGGGAAAACTTCAGAAAAGGTAAACCTGTCTACTGCGTTTACGTGGCAATTGGCCAGAAAGGGTCAACAGTGGCGAACATAGCAGCAACCCTCGAACAGCACGGAGCCCTTGAATATACTGTTATTGTTCTTGCCACGGCTGCCGATCCGGCTGCCGCACAATTCTATGCCCCGTTCGCAGGAGCAGCGATCGGTGAGTTCTTCAGGGACACAGGCCGGGATGCCCTCATAATATATGACGACCTTTCAAAACAGGCCGTTGCTTACAGGGAAGTCTCCCTGTTGCTGCGGCGCCCCCCCGGCAGGGAGGCCTATCCTGGTGATATATTTTACCTGCATTCACGCCTTCTTGAGCGCGCAGCAAAAATAATTGATGCAGACAGTGTCGCGGCAAACATGAATGATCTGCCTGAATCGATAAGGCCTCTTGTAAAAGGCGGAGGATCGCTTACCGCATTACCCATAATAGAGACGCAGGCCGGAGATGTATCGGCATATATCCCTACAAATGTCATCTCAATAACCGACGGGCAGATATTCCTTGAGTCATCATATTTCAATGCAGGTATCCGCCCTGCAATCAACGTGGGGATATCAGTCTCGCGTGTCGGGGGTAATGCCCAGATCAGGTCGATGAAAAAGATAGCCGGTAGCCTGAAGGTCGATCAGGCCCAGTACCGCGAACTTGAAGCTTTCTCCAAGTTCGGCTCCGACCTCGATAATGCCACCCTGGCGATACTCGACAAGGGGTCAAAGAATGTTGAGATACTCAAGCAGGGCCTCTACTCTCCGGTTCCTGTAGAAAAGCAGATCGCCATTATATATTGCGGAACACGAGGCCTTCTAAGAGATATCGATGTGGAAAAGGTTAAGCAGTTTGAGAAGGAATACCTCAGTGTACTTGAAACCTCTCATCGCGATTTGCTCGACAGGGTAAGGGATGGAGAGATCAATGAGGAGATAAACTCTGTTTTCGAACGTACCGCCGCTTTGGTAATTGAAAAAATGAGAAAAGTCTGAGATGGCAAACCTTAAGGCCATACGCAACAGGATAGTATCAGTCAGGTCAACCCGGCAAATTACATCTGCCATGAAGATGGTGGCTGCCGCAAAGCTTCGCAGGGCGCAGGACAGGATAGTGATGATGAGGCCTTATGCCGATAAGCTGAAGGAGATACTGGCAGGACTGGCCCACAGCCTTAGCGAAACAGGCACGGAATGCATCTACAGCCGTAAGTCAGATCCCGCGAAGGTGCTTATCGTGGTCATCACCTCCAACAGGGGATTGTGCGGTGCATTTAACGCCAATGTGATACGCGAAGTTAAAAGACTGATCAGCGAAGATTATAGTGTTCAATACCGAAAGGGTGACCTTTCATTCATCGCGATCGGCAAGAAGGGATATGACTTTGTCAGAAAGCTTGATAACTGTGATGTTGAGGAGTACAATCATCTCTATAATAAACCCGGATTCGAAAACGTTTCAAAACTGGCATCGGCAATTATGGCCGACTTCATATGCGAAAGGTACCAAAAGGTCCTCCTGGTATATAACCAGTTCAAGAATGCTGCCGTTCAGAGACTTACAACTGAGGTCTTCCTGCCGATAGAGATAACCGAGACTGATGACGAATCACCCATAATCACCGACTATATTTATGAGCCTGATCAGCATAAGATTGTTACCCAGCTGATACCGAAAACACTGAAAATACAATTTTACAAGGCACTGCTCGATTCATCCGCTGCCGAACAGGGCGCAAGAATGACATCAATGCACCTGGCAACCGATAACGCCACAGAGCTGATACAGAATCTTACATTACAGTACAATAAAGCAAGGCAGGCCTCGATAACAGGCCAGATACTTGAAGTGGTAAGCGGAGCTGAAGCCCTCAAGGGCTAGCCTTTTGCAGGGTGCAGAATCTCATATATCGATTCCGACACATTGATGATGTGATCACCCATCTTCTCAGCCTCACAGAAGATGTCGTTGTAA
>CAYUOS010000111.1:0-11038 GCA_964446435.1 uncultured Rikenellaceae bacterium
TCCTGAGTCCGTCGATGATACATGCATGTGATTCAGAGTCATATACCACCACGTCATGCCTGTCGAGGAGTGAGTCGATGATAGAGACCATTCCCTGGTAACCGAAGTTCAGCAGGTATGCGTCTTCCTTTCCCGTGAACTCTGCAGCCATTTTTTCGAATTTCTCGTGGGTCGATGTCTGTCCTGACATCATCCTTGCACCCATAGGGTATGCCATTCCGAATTCTGCTGCGGCATCGGCATCAGCCTTCCTGATTTCGGGGTGGTTGCCAAGACCGAGATAGTTGTTAAGGCTCCAGGTAAGAACCTCTTTACCCATGAATTTCATTCTGGGTGCGATTTCTCCCTCAAGCTTCGGGAATGCAAAATAGCCGTGAGCCTGCTGCTGATACTGCCCCAAAGCACCACGGTTTGATTTAATCTTTTCAAATATATCCACGATATGACAGTTTTTGATTTTAAGCCCCAAAAATAGATATTTACATTTACATGGTGATACTTATTAATACGTATTTTGGGAAGGCATGAGGTCTGGGGTGTGGGGTGTGGGGTGAGAGGTGAGAGGTGAGAGGTGAGAGGTGAGAGGTGAGAGGTGAGAGGTGAGAGGTGAGAGGTGTGAGGTAATGGAAAGGGCATAATAGGCGTAGTAGGCGTAAGGGGCCTATGTGTGACGGAAATAATGGGCATAACGGGTGTAATGGTATACCCGGATACCGGATACCGGATACCGGATACCGTTTACCGTTTACCGTTATTAAAATAATCCGATTAATATGACGTTGTTAGATATGGTATTGAAAAAAAAATGTAATTTTGCGCAACATTTCAGATTATGAGGATTAATACGGTTTTAGCGGTCATTTTCGCAATGCTTCTTGCTTCGTGCGGTGAGTACGAGAAGCTGTTGAAGAGCAGCGACTTTGAGCTTAAGAAGGAGAAGGCAATTGAGTACTATGAGGCCGGAAAGTTTTCAAGGGCTACAGAATTGCTGGCACAGATATTACCCAGATACAGGGCTTCTGATGAGGCTGAGCGCCTGAACTGGCTCAATGCCCGTGCCCACTACGAGATGGGGGACTATATCATGGCCGGCACCTATTTTACCAATTTTACCGTACTCTATCCTTTCAGCAGGTTTGCAGAGGAGGCACAGTTTATGGCGGCCTATTCAGATTACAGGATGTCTCCGAGGCCTGAGCTTGATCAGGAATACACAAGAAAGGCAATAGATGGATTTCAGCTCTTCAAGCGGAAATTTCCCATGAGTCAGCGGATTGAGGAAGCTGACAAAATGATCAGGGAGATGGAGGAGAAACTTGTTGAGAAGTCCTACCTGAGCGCCAGGCTTTATTACGACATGAAACAGTACAGGGCGGCTACCGTAGCTCTGAACAACAGTCTTAATGAGTATCCCGAAACAAAATACCGTGAGGAGATGATGTACCTTAAGCTCAACTCTCACCTGCTATATGCCCAGTTCAGCTTTCCTGACAAGCAGATGGAGAGGTATCTGGTTACCTATGATGAATACCTCTCCTATATTGAAGAGTTTCCTGCCGGGAGATTTGAAAGAGATGTTAAGAGGATATATGATTCACTGATGAGGGTGCTTAAACCCTCTGACATAATAACAGATTTTGACAAATAGTAAATGAATATGGATTACAAGAAGTCAAACGCACCAGTCACTACCGTTACAAGGAATATTACCACCTTCGATGAGAGCACCGAGAACCTCTACGAGGCTGTTGTGATATGCTCGAAGAGGTCTAATCAGATAGCCGTTGAGATGAAGCAGGAGCTTAACAAGAAGCTCGAGGAGTTTGCATCTTTCAGTGACAATCTGGAGGAGGTTTTCGAAAACAGGGAGCAGATTGAGATATCGAAGGTCTATGAGAGGCTTCCGAAGGATACCCTTATAGTACTTACTGAGTTTGAGGATGGGAGGGTATATTACCGTAATCCCGAAAAAGAGAACAGGCTAAAAACCAAATAATTCAGCATCATGCTGAAAGGCAAGCACATACTGATTGGTGTAACAGGAGGTATTGCAGCTTACAAGACTGCATCGCTGATCAGGTTGCTGGTTAAGGAGGGCGCTGAGGTAAAGGTGGTTATGACTCCACTGGCGAAAGAATTCATAACCCCGCTTACACTTGCAACACTCTCGAGGAATCCGGTGCTTGTCGATTTCTTCAATCCCGAGAACGGAGACTGGAACAGTCATGTTGACCTGGGCTTATGGTCAGACCTTTATATCATCGCCCCTGCCACAGCCAATACCATGGCCAAAATGGCATCAGGGGTGGCTGATAATCTTCTGCTTACCACGTACCTGTCAGCCCGGTGTCCGGTTCTGCTGGCTCCGGCGATGGATCTCGATATGCTTAAGCATCCGGCCACGGTGGAGAATATCGCGAAGTTGAGGAAATACGGAAACCATATTATTGAGTCTGCCTCGGGTGAGCTTGCCAGCGGACTTGAAGGAAAGGGGCGAATGGCTGAGCCAGAGGATATCCTGAAGGAGGTTGTCAGACTTCTTTCAAAAAAAAAAAGCCTGACCTCAGGGGGGTAAGGATGCTGGTTAACGCCGGCCCTACCTACGAAAAGATCGATCCGGTTCGTTTTATCGGGAACCACTCAACTGGGAAGATGGGTGTGGCAATAGCTTCAGCTGCAGCGTCGTGTGGCGCTAAAGTTCAGCTTGTTGCCGGTCCGGGGGTGGTTGTGCAGCCGGATTCATCAATTATGGTTACCAGGGTAACCACGGCAGCTGAGATGTCTGAGGCATGTAATAGCCTGTTCCCCGGGTGCGATGTAGCGGTACTTGCTGCCGCGGTGGCTGATTTCACCCCTGAGGTGACCCATGGTTCCAAGATAAAGAGAGGCAGGGAGGATATGGTGATAAGGCTCAGACCCACTGCCGATATTGCAGCAGGCCTTGGTTCCGCCAGAAAGAGGGGGCAGATTGTAGTTGGTTTTGCGCTGGAGACAGATAATGAGATTGAGAATGCCATGGGGAAGCTGAAGCGCAAGAGTCTTGATATGATTGTGCTGAACTCGCTGCGTGACGAGGGGGCTGGATTCGGGGGTGATAACAACAGGGTGACCATTATTGACAAATACAATAAAATTGATAAATTTGAGTTAAAACCGAAGGATGAAGTTGCATTTGATATCCTCGTTAGTATTGCTTCACTGCGCCAAAAGATGATGAAATGAGAAGATTTGTTCTGGTATTGCTTATTGTAGCTGCTGCACAGCCCACAGTATTAAAGGGACAGGAGCTGCTATGCAATGTTCAGGTGACGGCGCAGAGGATTCAGGGCTCGAACAGGCAGGTGTTTCAGACGATGCAGAGGGATATTTATGAGTTTATGAATAATACTATCTGGACGAAACACATATACAGCTATTCAGAGAGGATCGACTGCAATATTATGATAAACCTGACAGAGCAGCTCTCTGCCGATGAGTTTCGCGGCACAATCCAGATTCAGCTGAGGAGGCCGGTGTTCAATACGACATATAACTCGACTATACTGAACTTTGTAGATAACAATGTGCAGTTCAGGTACGTGGAGTTCCAGCCGCTTGAGTTTGACCCAAACAGCCACAGATCGAACCTGGTTTCGCTGCTGGCCTACTACGCATATATAATAATAGGCTTTGACTATGACTCATATTCGCCTCTTGGTGGTACCGAGTATTTTCAGCTGGCTGAGAAGATAGTCACAAATGCCCAGAATGCACCTGAGTCGGGGTGGAAGCCCTATGACGGATCGAGGAATCGCAACCGCTACTGGCTTATAAAGAATATTCTTGACGCACAGTATCAGATGGTAAGAACATTCATTTATGAGTATCATATTAAGGGCCTTGACTTTATGGAGTCACGGATAAATGAATCACGCACATCGATTGTTGAGAGCCTTCGCCTGTTGCAACAGGTGTACCGTACCCGTCCCGACCCGTTCATGTATTACCTCCAGATAGTTCTTGAGGCAAAGACAGATGAGCTGGTCAATATTTACAGCCGGGCCTTCCCCGAAGAGAAGAGCAGGGTGGTTCAGATTCTGAATGAGATTGACCCCGCAAACCGTTCGAAATACGATAAGATACTAGGTTCAAACTAAACTGCGGCTTCCTGAGATGCTGGCACGACTTACTGTTCAGAATTATGCGCTGATAAAGGAACTCGACATGGAGCCTGGTGACGGGCTGACAATAATTACCGGTGAGACCGGAGCCGGAAAATCGATACTGCTTGGGGCGCTTTCGCTGATTCTCGGAAACAGGGCTGATACTTCGGTTCTTCTGAACCATAAGGAAAAGTGCGTAGTAGAAGGCATTTTTGATTTGACTGGAAAGGAAATGGAGATATATTTCAGGGAGAACGACCTGGATTATGAAAATCAGACCATCCTGAGACGTGAGATCAATCCTGCAGGCAAGTCGAGAGCCTTTGTCAACGATACACCTGTCAACCTCAATATTTTGCGTGAGATTGGCGACAGGCTGGTTGATATCCATTCGCAGCACAATAACCTTCTGCTGAATGACAGCGCATTTCAGCTCGGAGTAATCGACTCTGTTGCCGGTAATGCCGAACTATTGCATCGATACAGGGATTCCTACGAAAATCATCGCACCCTTAAGCGGGAGTATGACAGCCTGAAGGCCAATTTTGACCGCAACAGAGCTGATTTTGAGTACTATCAGTTCCAGTTGAAGCAACTTGAGGACGCCTCACTGCAGAGTGAAGAGTTTCATCAGCTTGAGGCAGAGAGGGATATATTGTCACACGCCGGTGAGATCAGGATGCATCTTGGTTCTGTTTCAGGAATGCTTACCGCAGACGATATTTCAGTGAACAATCTGTTGCGCGATTCAATCGTCGCATTGCAGAAGGTTGCAGGCTACATAAGCGGAGGGGAGGAGTTCCTGTCCAGACTCGGTTCAGCCTCTATTGAGATAGACGATATCGCAACGGAGATAAGCCGTGTGCTTGGCAGTACCGAAGACGATCCTCTCAGGCTGCAGATTGTCAATGACAGGATTGACCTGCTGAATGCCCTGATGCATAAGCACAAGGCAGGCAGTGTTGATGAACTCATTGCCAAAAGAGATGAGATTGTTGCAATCGTCAAGGGAATTGAAACCGGAGACGAAAGACTTGAAGAGTTGGAGGGCCTGGTGGCAGGAGCTCTTGGTGTGATGGATCGACTGGCCGGGGAACTTACTGAGTCAAGAGCGCTGGTTACAGCAGATCTGGAAGAGAAGGTTTCAGGGTTGCTGAGGTCACTCGGGATACCTAATGCAAGGTTTGTAGTAAAACTATCACCATCAGGCAGCTTTACCCCGACAGGAGCAGACAAGGCTGAGTTTCTGTTTTCTGCCAACAGGCAGGTTGCACCGGAATCACTTTCACGGGTTGCTTCCGGTGGAGAGCTCTCGAGGGTGATGCTCTGTCTTAAGTACCTGCTGTCAAGGAGCAGAAGGCTTCCCTCAGTGATTTTCGATGAGATTGATGCAGGAGTTTCGGGTGAGGTTGCTGAAATGGTAGGAAGCATGCTGGCGCAGATGGGCAGGACAATGCAGGTAATCAACATTACACACCTGCCTCAGATAGCTGCGCTGGGTGACAGGCATTTCTTTGTTTACAAGAATGACACTTCTGATTCAACAATTACCCACCTTAAATTGTTAACTTATGATGAACGGGTGCAGGAAGTGGCACGGCTACTTAGTGGAAGCGAGATAACAACCGCGGCAGTCGAGAATGCCAGAACGCTCTTTAAAAATGAAATACGATTGAAGATTAACGATTTAAGATTTTAGATTTGGTGTCTTCCATGACAACTACGCCAACTACGCTTTCTATGCCTTTTAAATAGTAACCAGTAACCCAATTACCATGTCAAACGGAATATTGAACGGAAAGACCGGCATTATCTTCGGTGCCCTTAATGAAAAATCTATTGCATGGCAGGTAGCTCTCAAGGCACATGAGCAGGGAGCCAGGCTTGTGCTTACGAACGCACCTGTTGCCATGCGACTTGGGACTATTAACGAGCTTGCCGAGTTGACAGGGAGTAAGGTAATAGCAGCTGATGCAACAAGCATGGACGACCTGAGTGTGCTGTTCTCTGAGACTATGAAGATTTTCGGTGGCAAGATAGATTTTGTGCTTCATTCGATAGGTATGTCTCCGAATGTCAGGAAAGGGATACCCTATCCTGAGATCAGCTACGAAAATATGCTCAAGACCCTCGATATTTCGGCCCTTAGTTTCCACAGGATACTGCAGACGGCATACAAGATGGATGCCATCAACGAGTGGGGTTCAGTACTTGCGCTCAGCTATGTTGCAGCACAGCGTACGCTGGCAGGATACAATGACATGGGAGATGCAAAGGCACTGCTGGAGTCAATTGCCCGCAGCTTCGGGTACATATACGGCAGGGACAAGAGAGTACGGGTAAACACCATATCACAATCACCGACTCCCACAACGGCAGGTTCAGGAATATCCGGCTTTGACAGCCTGACCGATTTCTCCGAGAGGATGTCTCCGCTGGGAAATGCAACTGCCGAGGAGTGCGCCAACTATTGCGTTGTGATGTTTTCAGATCTCACACGGAAGGTCACAATGCAGAACCTGTATCATGACGGTGGCTTTTCCAATATGGGGATGAGTCAGAAGGCAATCGAACAGTATAACAAGAGTTTTGACGAGTGCATATGTGATTAGCCCACTGTTCGATCTGGTGACAGTAGGTATTTATACTTAATTTTCCAGCAGGCCATCGTTGGTATGAACCTCTTTGCATAAATTTGGTTCCGTACCAAAAACTTACTTCCATGGTCAAGCTTCTGATACTTGTGGTTTTCTACCTCACCTTTCCCCTTGCAATAATCGCTCTTTGCAAGAAGTGGTCATTCTTTAAAAAGCTGGGAACTATTGTAATGGCCTATTTCTTCGGGCTTATAATGGGCAATGTCGGAATCCTGCCCAAAGGTTCGGAGGCCTTCCGGTTTGCGCTTCAGGGACGTTCTGTTATTCCATCGGATGAGATGCTGGAACTTGTTGCGGCAGGATCGGTCGTTCAGGCTGATGTATATGTCAACCAGGTGGCAGGACTTCAGGATATTGTACTAACCCTGATTGTGCCACTTGCAATACCGTTACTTCTTTTTTCGCTCAATATAAGGCGTTGGTTCAGGCTCGCAGGCCAGGGATTTCTTTCTATGATACTTGCATTTGTTTCGGTGGTTGTGGTAATTGCGACCGGTTATCTGATTTTCCATGATCTTGTTCCTGACTCGTGGAAAATTGCGGGACTGCTGACAGGAGTTTATACCGGGGGAACACCAAACCTGGCTGCCATAAGAACAGCCCTGGAGGTTGATCCCAACCTGTTCATTATGACTCATACCTATGACCTGATAATAGGCGCTTTCACCATCATCTTTTTCATTACTGTTGGTAAGCAGGTTTTCGGCCTTGTTCTTCCCACCTTTAAAAAACCAGAGATTGTGGGGAATACCGATGAACTGCTTGAGGAGGTAGAGGATATGGATGATTTTACAGGAATGTTCCACAAGTCAAGGCTGTCAAGGCTTCTGGCTGCTGTGGGCATTTCGCTGATGATCTTTGCCGTCTCGGCAGGTCTCAGCTTCGTGCTTAAGTCGATGCCACAGATGGTTGTGGTAATTCTTTCGATAACCACATTTGGGATAATAGCTTCGCTGTTTGGCTGGATAAACAGGATTGAGAAGACGTTTCAGCTTGGCATGTACCTGATACTGATATTTTCGCTTGTTGTATCGTCGATGGCCGACCTTAGCATCGTTTTCAGCATAAAGTATATAAACCTTTTCCTGTTTGTGCTTTATGCCTATTTCGGGTCAATGATCCTGCACCTTCTGCTTTCGATCATATTCAGGGTGGACACCGACAACTACCTCATAACAACTACAGCACTTATCTACTCACCTCCTTTTGTTCCGGTGGTGGCAGCTGCATTGAAGAACAAGGATATAATTACAACAGGACTAACTGTCGGGTTAATCGGTTATGTTGTGGGAAATTACCTGGCGGTACCGCTGGCCTATTTGTTGAAAGGATTATAAAACAGGTAGTTCAGGCCCATATAGAAGCCAATATTTCCATCCTGCTCGTTGAATGCCTTGCCCAGGTCAATGGCAATGATGAAGTTCTCGTTCATCACTATCCTGAGTCCTGCACCTGCAGTTACATGCAACTTTTCAGCACCCGGATTGAAGAAATCTGAAATACTCCATGAGTGATCGGTAGGAGGAGGGGGGAGAACAGTTGGTAATGTGAAATCAATATTCTTCGTTATCATCCCGAAATCGGAAAAGCCGTTAACCCCGATATAGAAAGCCTGATTAATAAAGTTGAACCTTGCTGCCTTCCAGCGTAGTTCGGCATTGCCATAGACAAATCCGTCACCTATGACCCTGTTCCGTAGCACACCCCTTAATGATTTTCCGCCTCCCAGACCTTCAGAGGTGGCTCCACGCAGAATTGACACAATCACCTGTGACTGGTAATATGAAGGAGCATCGCCAAAGATGGTCGACTGATAGCCCAGCCTGTATGCAAAACTGAGGTCTTCGGGGATTAATGTAAAGTATTGCCGGTGTGTGAAGTAGAATTTACCAAAGCTGTTTTCACTGCCGAGAAAACCGAGTGAGGCCTCCACCCCTGCTTCAGTCCAGATACCCTTCATCGGGTTGGCTCTGTTATCACGTGTGTCGTATGTCAATCCGGCCTTGACTGTGTTTACCCATCCGCCATCGAACTCTTCCGGGCTGATGACACCCCAGTAACGATAGAGCTGATAAAGTCCGGGCTGTTCATTGTGTGTCGGAAGCAGATCATCATCTTTACCCTTGTTAAGTTTTTCTATATCGACCAGGCCGACAGTGAATTTCTGAATATTGAATCCTGCGTTCCAGTTCAGGTTTTCCCCTGCCAGTTTACCCTGAAAGTCATTCTTGAACCTGAAATACTGTCTCTTGTTTCGGTAGAACATCCTTGTCAGGTATGCATCTGATTCAGAATCTGACCAACTCTGGTTAAATACTGCATCGTAGCCATTGAAGCCGTAAAAATCGTAAGCCTCATCGGTTAGATAGCTTAAGTCGACTGCATATTGTATGCCTGGGATCAGATAATCAGATTCGAACATGAACCTGTTTATGCCACTGCCTTTGGTAAACCTGGAGACCTCGAAATAGAGAGATTGGTAATACTTTGGGAAGATATCTCCATTACCGTAGTTGAAAAGATTCACAAGGCCACCATACTGGAAGCCAAGGTCGGTGTCGAAGGTAATGGTTGGAAGTGCACCGAAGTTCCATCCGGTCTTTACTTTTGCATCCTGAGCGGCAAGGCCGGCAGTCAGGCTTACGATAATAATGAGGGTAAGGATTTTTTTCATGGTTTCGTGGTTTAAAAGCGAATAAAGATAAACAAATCCCGAAATCGCAAATGATTTGTTGCGCTAATATGTGGTTTTTTGAGTCATGTTTCTTATGGTCGAAACTCCGTTTAAGAAATGGTCATTTATCTCTTGAGGTTACGAATAGGGTAAGCAGGGGTTTCAAAAGGTAATATATGATATATAACATTAAGATAAATTAATCATGAATTGTTAATGTTGGGCACAAGCCTACAGGTTGTCTAACGGACAATAAAACAGTTATATAACAAGGTTCTCATTGTGTTGTCAAGACGCTGAAGATTAACAAAGTTTAACAAAAAGATAAATAAATTAACATAAGATATGGCAGATATGATTTCTTTTTCTATATTCGTCACTGATTAAAACCTGTATTAATAGTTATCTAACCTAAATCTATTATCTATGAAAAAGTTCTTAATGATCTTTTCACTGTTTCTGATTGCGGGTGCCCTGGCTCTTGCTCAGACAGTGCAGATTTCCGGGACTGTCACCAGTTCCGAGGACGGTTTGCCACTACCGGGCGTTGCAGTCACGGTAAGGGGCACAACCCTTGGGGTTTCAACCAATGCCAGTGGGATGTACATTCTGTCGGTGCCGGCTAGCGCAACGACTCTTTCATTCCAGTTCATTGGCTATAAGACCCTTGAGGTTCCGATAGCCGGACAGACAACCATTAATGTGACGCTACAGCAGGACCTGTTCGCAGTAGATGAAGTCGTTGTTGTTGCTTATGGTGTTCAGCAGAGACGCGATGTCGCCGGAGCCATCTCCTCAGTTAGGGGTGAGTCGGTCCGACTTATGCCGGTACAGAGCTTCGACCAGACACTTCAGGGAAAAGCTGCGGGTGTTATGATAACACTGCCTAATGCCGTTCTCAATAACCCGCCAGTTATAAGGGTAAGGGGATTCAACTCGATTTCATCGAGTTCATTTCCGCTTGTGGTAGTTGACGGTGTTCCGATGTTTACCGGTGATGTTTCAGGGACAAATGCTGCTGCCAACGCACTAGCAGACATTGCTCCATCTGATATTCAGTCGATGGAAATCCTAAAGGATGCTTCTGCAACTGCTATTTATGGTTCAAGGGCTGCAAATGGAGTCATTCTGATTACAACCCGCCGTGGTATGCTGGGACCAAAACCAAGGGTGACCTATGATGGGTTCTTTGGGTACACTCAACCTTATAACCTGTTTGAAATGATGAATGCAGCTCAGTATGTCGAGCATAAAAACCTCGCCAGAGCCAATGCAGGTATTGCTACACAATACTCTCTTATTGATGGTCCTGATGGTAAACCCATTGATACGAACTGGGCTGATTACATCTATCAGACAGGCTTCCAGCATTCACACGCCCTAACTATTTCTGGTGCCACACCATCGACTTCCTACTTTCTTTCAATCGGGTTTTCAGATCAGGAAGGTATTGTAAAGAATAATTTTTACACAAGGAAGAATGCGAGGTTGAACCTTGAACACAAACTTAATCAATACATTACTTTTGGTGCAAACTTTGGTCTTACCAATGGCTACAACAGGGC
>CAYUOS010000112.1:0-11037 GCA_964446435.1 uncultured Rikenellaceae bacterium
GGGGCTCTGTATAATCTCCATATCACTCTCTGAGGCATCGATATAGGTCTTCTTGAACAATGGAGATGCGTCACACTCCTCGGTAGTTACGAACCTGGTGCCCAGTTGCACGCCCTTTGCCCCTTTCTGCATGATGTTATACACATCCTCACCGGTATAGATTCCACCGGCTGCGATAACAGGTATTTCCACCCCGTACTTTTCCTCAAATGGCCTCACTTCCCTTACCACCTCAGGAACAAGTTCCTCAAGGGTATAATGGGAATCTTCAATATTTTCCCGCTTGAAACCCAGGTGACCTCCGGCCTTTGGTCCTTCAACCACAAACGCATCGGGCAGGTAGTCATATATAGTCTTCCACTTATCGCAGATCAGTTTTGCGGCGCGGCCCGATGATACTATCGGAACCAGCTTTGTGGCGCTTCCGGGCTGTAAAAACTTTGGAAGGTCAAGTGGCAATCCTGCTCCTGAGAAAATTATATCAACCTTCTCAGAGATGGCTGTCCTCACCAGGTCGGCAAAATTCGACATAGCCACCATAATATTCACCCCCAGGACACCTTTGGTCTTTTCACGGGCAGCTCTCAGTTCTTTTTTCAGGCCTTCGATGTTAGCTTCTATAAAATCGAGAGCCGGATTTCGATGTACGAGTCCCAGGCCAGCGGCGGAGATCACCCCTACTCCACCCTCACCTGCAACAGCCACTGCCAGTCGCGACATTGAGATACCCACGCCCATACCACCCTGAATTACAGGAACCGGTATGGTTAACCCGCCAATCAATAATTGTTGCATTGAATCCCCTTTCTGTTAGTTCAATTCCGGAGTAAAGGTACGCTTTGTGCGGTTCCGAATTACAAAAGCAGGTGCAAATCAGAATGATTTTTAACACAATGCCTAGGCAGACCAAAGAGTCTGAGCAGGAGTTGATCAAAGCCTAGGCAGACCAAACAGGTCAAAGAGGCTGAGGAGGAGTTAATCAAGGCTTCGTCAGGCCAGAGAGGCTGCGGAGGAGTTGGTCAATCCTCTTCAGGCCAAACAGGTTGAGGAGGTTAAGGAGGAGTTGATCAAAGCCAGGGGAAAGGCCGAAGAGAGTGACTATCGGAAAACTTGATGTAAAAGCCGGCATAATCACACTCAAAAGATTAATTATTATTATTGCATCGGCAAATGATACTGTTCATAATCATATACCTCGTGGTCACCATCATTGTGGGCCTGGTGGCAGCCAGGATGGTTCACAACACCGAAGACTATCTTCTTGCCGGCAGGCGGTTGCCTTTGTACGTGGCAACTGGCACCCTCTTTGCGACCTGGTTCGGAACAGAAACAATACTCGGCTCATCGTCGGAGTTTGCTGCCGGCGGGCTGATCGCAGTGGTTAGAGATCCGTTCGGCGCCGCCATGTGCCTGATTCTGGTGGGGCTGTTCTACGCCAGGCCGCTGTACCGCATGAAGCTGCTCACCTTCGGTGATTTTTATCGCAACAGGTATGGCAAAACGATTGAGATACTTTCTGGTATCTGCATCATACTCACCTATATATCGTGGATTGCCGCCCAGATGGTAGCCTTTGGCATATTGGCCAACAGCCTCATGGGCATAGACACAGGCACCGGCATAGTTATCGGGGCGCTGCTCGTCACCGCCTACACCTTCATCGGCGGCATGTGGTCGGTCTCGGTAACCGATTTCATGCAGATGATCTTCATACTGGCAGGGCTTGCGGCTGCGGCAATTGAGGTGTTCGGCATCGTCAGCCTGAAAAACGTCATTGCCGGCGCTCCTGAAGGTTTTTTCAGGTTCTATCCGGAACCAGGGGTTCATAACCACACGAACTATCTTGCTGCATGGATTACTATTGGTCTTGGTTCGATAGCGGGACAGGATATCTTTCAGAGAGTGATGGCATCAAAGTCAGAGAAGGTGGCGGTAAGGGCTTCCCTTATCTCGGGGTTCATGTATCTGTCGGTGGCGATGATACCGCTTCAGCTGGCCCTGGCTGCCAGGTACCTGATGCCCGAGGTTATCGACGGAGACAGGGACCACCAGATGATAATACCCGACCTTATATCGCGTTATACCTCGCCGTTGGTGCAGATACTGCTTTTCGGGGCACTTCTTTCGGCGATACTTAGTACGGCGAGTTCAGCTATTCTGGCACCATCAGCGATTCTTGGCAACAACATTATAAAGCCGGCCTGGGGAAAAGTGTCAGACAGGCTTCTGCTAAGTCTTTCCCGAATATCGGTACTTGTTGTGGCGGCAGTCTCACTGTACATAGCCCTTAGAAGAGGAAATATCTATGAGCTTGTTGGCGAGGCATCATCGATCGGACTGGTTTCGCTGTTCATACCCCTCACCGCCGGGCTCTTCTGGAAAAGGGCGAACAGACGCGGAGCGATGGTGTCAATAGTCTCAGGAATAACCGTCTGGCTGACAGCCTCAATCCTCAGCAGCGCCATTGAACCTGTAATTTACGGAGTTGCAGCGGCAATTGCAGGGATGGTCGCAGGAAGTTATTACCATAATAATTAGTAATTTTATGCCTTGCCGCGCTAAAGCGGGATTATTAATTCGCAACAATGAGAAGAAGAGAGAGGGAGATCATCGACAACGAGGTTATTGATAGCATAATAAGGAAAGCAAGAATCTGCACCATTGCAATCAATGACACGGCATATCCGCATATTGTCCCGATGAACTACGGATACTCTGACAATTGTCTCTGGTTCCATTCAGCCCCTGAAGGAAGGAAGATTGACCTGCTGAGGCGCAATGGAAGCGCAAGCTTCATGATTGAAGATTTTCACAGGATCGTTGCTGCCGAAACTGCCTGCGGATGGACGACGGAGTACAGGTCGGTTATGGGAACCGGGAAGATGGAGATTATAGCCGATGAAGCCGGCAAGAGGGAAGGACTTGACATAATAATGGCACATCATGGTGCAGAGGGTAAAATGGAGTACCGTGATAGCCAGGTAGCAAGGATGGTGATACTGAGGCTGACCATTGAGAGCCTGAGTTGCAAGCAGTCGGGGGAGGTATAAAAGGCGCAGGGCACGGGGCGGAGAGCGGAGAGCGGAGAGCGGAGAGCAGAGGGCACGGGGCACGGGGCACGGGGCACGGGGCACGGGGCACGGGGCGGAGAGCGGAGAGCAGAGGGCACGGGGCACGGGGCACGGGGCGGAGCGCGGAGAGCGCAGGGCGCAGGGCGCAGGGCGCAGGGCAGAGGGAACTTGAGATTAGGTATCAGATATGGATTACAGGTTAAGGGAATGGAGGATTGAGGATGCAGCGACAGTGGCGCGGTATGCCAATAATATCAATGTGGCACGGTTTCTTACCGATGCATTTCCCCATCCCTACACTGAAGAGAATGGTCTGGATTTTATTACCATGGCTCTCAGCAACAAGGATATGACACTGATGGCTATTGAGATTGAAGGAGAACCGGCAGGAGGGATCGGTATTCATCCCCAGAAGGATATTCATCGCAGGAACGCCGAACTTGGCTATTGGCTTGCCGAGAAGTACTGGGGCAAAGGTATAATGACCCGTGCTGTAAAGGAAATGATTGGGATTGGCTTCGGCAGATATGATATCGACAGGATATTCGCCAGGCCATTCAGCAACAATCCTGGGTCACAAAGGGTACTGGAAAAGGCCGGGTTCAGGCTTGAGGGGCGGTTTGAGAAGACACTGGTAAAAAACGGTGAGTATCTTGATGAGTTGATTTATGCGATAAGAAGGGAGGGAGCGTAGGATTTCAGATATGCGATTTATGATTTCAGATTTAATATTTACGAATTTGGATTTACATAGATTAATGATATGAGACGTTTAGCAATTGCAATTGGGATTATTATGATGACAGCAGCTGTTGTATCGGGTCAGAAGATGAGGCCCCGTGATTATGGAATTGGTTTCGGGGTGCTGACGCCCGGCAGGATGAACGCCATTACCGATGTACCGGGAGTGAAAGTGGGTCATGTGACGATAAAGCAGGGAGACACTGTGAATACCGGCGTAACTGCCATACTGCCGCATGAAGGGAATCTTTTCCAGGAGAAAGTACCAGCTGCGATTTATGTTGCCAATGGCTTCGGCAAGCTGGCGGGTATTACGCAGGTTAAAGAACTCGGCAATATCGAATCGCCGGTGATACTGACAAACACACTTAGTATTGCGGCCGGTCTTGACGGAATCATTGACCACACCTTCAGCTACCCCGATAACAGGGGCGTGCGGAGTGTGAACGGCGTTGTGGGGGAGACCAACGACGGAGGTTTGAATGATATCAGGGGAAGGCATGTGAAACCTGAACATGTGGTACAGGCGATAACGAGCGCCACGGGAGGCAAGGTGGCGGAGGGCAATGTAGGTGCTGGAACCGGAACACAGTGCCTCGGCTTCAAGGGAGGCATAGGGACATCTTCGAGAAAACTGCCTGAGTCATCAGGTGGATATACTGTTGGCGTACTGGTTCAGACCAACTTCGGAGGCATGCTGCAGATTGATGGAGTTCCGGCAGGCATTGAGATGGGGAAACAGAGGTTTCGCGTAAGTGATGACGTTCCCAGGGAAGATGGCTCGTGCATGATGGTCGTGATAACAGATGCGCCACTGAGTGTTCGTGATCTTGAGAGGCTGGCGGTCAGAGCCTCATTCGGAATGGTAAGGGTCGGTGGAATTGCATCGCATGGAAGCGGAGACTATGTAATAGCAATATCGACTGCCAAAGAGAACAGGATCAGGCATTCGGGAACTCAACCTGTTGAGGAGAAGATACAACTGCGGAGCGACCGTGTTGACATACTTTTCCAGGCAGCCGTGGAAGCAACCGAAGAGGCCATAATAAACTCCCTCTTTGCGGCAGAGACGGTTACAGGCCGCGACGGCAGGGTAAGGTCTGAGGCATTGCCGGTTGACAAGGTAATTGAGATAATGAAAAAGTACAACCGTCTGGTTAAGTAAAGAAATGAAGGCCGGCTACTTCCTGCATGAACCTTTTTCTTGCGTCAAAAATGGTAGCCGAGGGTATTGAGGCATTTGCTAAAAGCATTAAGCTTGAGACTGTTTATAATAAGGAGATAAACTATATTTATTTTCAGAGGTGTAAATTCAATAAAAGATTGAGATGGCAAGAGAATCACAAAGCAGTGCGCCGGTGGCAGGTGCTGTATACGGACTGGGCCTTATAGGTGCAGCGGTATACTATATTACGGTAGCCACATCATTCTGGGCAGGTGTAATCGGTTTTCTGAAGGCAATTGTCTGGCCGGCATTCCTGGTATATGAGGCAATGAAGAACCTTGGAATGTAGAAGGGTTTTAGCATGACAGACAAATATTCAGAATTAACCGGGTTTATCGGCGGGCTCGGAAGGGTAGCCGTAGCCTTTTCGGGAGGAGTTGACAGTTCCTTTTTACTGGCCGTAGCAACTGAAGTGCTGGGTGAGAATGCTGTCGGAATCACAATTGACTCCCCTGCCCTTCCCCGAAGCGAGCTTGAAGATGCTGTGAATCTGGCAGCAAAGGTTGGAGCAAGGCATATAATAATAGATTCACCTGAAATTGAGGATGCCGTAAGACAGAATACTGCCGACAGATGTTACCATTGCAAGAAGTCTGAGTTCGGGTCTATTATCGAAGAGGCTGCAAAACTGGGTTACAAATTTGTTCTTGACGGCAGCAATGCTGACGACACCGGCGACTACAGACCCGGCATGGCAGCCATCAAAGAGCTGCAGGTTTACAGTCCGCTGCTTCAGTTAGGTTTCACGAAGAAAGAGATTAGGGAATTTTCAAGGAAGATGGGCCTGCCGACATGGGACAAACCTGCATATGCCTGTCTCTACTCAAGAATTCCCTACGGCAGTGAGATAAGGGAGGAGGACCTGCTTAAGGTCGAGATGTCAGAGAAGTTCCTGATCAAAAACGGTTTCAGGACATCAAGGGTGAGGTGCCACGGCGATATTGCGAGGATTGAGGTAAAGCCTGATGAGGTGCACAAGCTTACTGAAGAACCGCTCAGGAGTGATATTGTAAGAGTACTGAAAGGTTATGGGTTCAGGTATGTGACCCTTGACATGGAAGGCTACAGGATGGGCAGCTTAAATGAAGCTCTTTAGATGTTTCATATTTCAGAAGTTCAAAAAAATTTCTTTCTTGCGAAAATTCGAATTTTAAAAGCTCTGAAATATGACTGACAAGCAAAATAAAAAAGGACTATCGGGTATACTTCACTGGATTGAGGTTGGCGGCAATGCTTTGCCCCACCCTGCGAGCCTCTTTGCAATACTGGCCCTTCTTGTAGTTGTGATATCATGGATTGGTCACCTGGCGGGCTGGACGGTAGTTCATCCGGCTACAGGTGAAGTGATCCACTCTGTGAATCTAATGTCTAAAGAGGGATTCCACAGGATAATGCTCGGAATGGTCGAGAACTATACGAGCTTCGCCCCTCTTGGAATTGTGATGGTTGCGATTCTTGGAATAGGAGTTGCCGAGAGCAGCGGACTTGTGAGTGCCGCCATAAGGCTACTTGTACTTAAATCACCCCGCAGGATAATAACCTTCGTCGTGGTTCTTGCCGGCATTATTTCAAATATGGCTTCTGATCTGGGTTATGTTCTGATAATACCCCTTGGCGGAATAATCTTCCATTCTGTCGGACGTCATCCGATTGCAGGTATGGCGGCTGCATTTGCAGGTGTATCAGGGGGTTTCAGCGCGAACCTCCTTATCGGAACCATTGATCCGCTTGTAGCAGGACTCTCAACTGAAGCAGCAAGGATAATCGATCCTGATTATTATGTACTTCCGACTGCCAACTATTACTTCATGTTCGTCTCGACTTTTGTTATTGCATTTTCTGGAACCTGGGTGACCAACAGGTTTGTTGAGCCCCGCCTCGGGAAGTATACAGGGCAGGTTGAGCCCGAGCCCCTCGAAAGGCTCAACAGCAGGGAGAAGAAGGGTATAAAGTGGGTTATGGGGGCAATGCTGTTAATTATTGCACTTATTGTAGTATCGCTGGTTCCGGAGAATGGTTTCCTGCGCGGACCAGGAAATGAGGTTCTGAGGTCGCCACTGCTAAAGGGATTCATTGCCTTCCTGTTCATTTTTGCGGCAGGACTGGGTATATTGTACGGTAGTATAACCGGAAAGTTCAGGAGTGATGCTGATGTGGTGAAAGGGATGACCGACAGCTTTAAGACACTTGCAGCCTTTATGGTTCTTGTATTTTTTGCAGCCCAGTTTGTAGCCTATTTCAGGTGGAGCAACCTGGGTCTGATAATTGCCGTAAGGGGTGCCTCCTTCCTTCAGGAATCCAACCTTGGACTGATACCGATTACCATACTGTTCGTAATTCTGGCAGGATTTATAAACCTTTTCATGGGGAGTGCATCAGCCAAGTGGGCAATTCTCGGTCCGGTTTTCGTACCTATGTTCATGCTGCTGGGATATTCACCCGAATTGTCACAGGCAGTCTACAGGGTTGGCGACAGTGTTACCAACGTAATTTCGCCGATGATGAGTTTCTTTGCACTGATAATCGTCTACTTTGAGAAATATGAGAAGAAGGCTGGAATTGGGACACTGATTTCGACGATGCTTCCATATTCCGTGGTATTTTTTATTGCATGGACACTGTTGCTGATAGTGTGGATAGTATTTCACCTGCCGCTGGGGCCGGGTGCCGGCATATATTACGGAATGTAAAGAAGCCTTCTATGAACGGTAAGATGTCGGAGAAGATAAGTCCGGGTCTGCAAGGAAAAGTTGTTATAATAACCATGATGCTTTTGCTGGCGGGGAGCGCTGAGGCCCAGTATTTTCAGGCCGTAAAGGGACTGAGGAGCGGTGCCTATGCAGAGGTATACCTCACGCCCCGTGATTTCAGCACAGGGTTTGTCTCGGTCAACTTTGAAAAATTCTTCGGTGACAAATACCGGCACAGCATAAGGGTTGGAGTGCTGCCAGACTTTAAGACAAGTCTATGTTTTCCGATTACCTATACGTATATTACCAAACCTTACGGAAAGCATCATCTTGAGATCGGTTTCGGTCTGGTTTCGAGATTTGATTTATTCGAAGGGGGACTTTACCACGACTTTGCTTCAGGCATGTTTCCTGTAATGTACAGGTATACCAACAACAGCAGGTTTTATTTCAGGGGAGGACTCAATTTCTTTTACAGCTGGCCTGTGCTTCCTTCGCCATCGGTAAGCATGGGATTCAGGTTCTGATTAAAGGGCAAGAAATGCTATATTTGCCCTGAAATACACCGAACAACCCGGAATATGAGTATTACCACCGAAAACGTACTGCTGATAGGTTCCATTCTTTTGTTTATCAGCATCCTTTTCGGCAAGACCTCATATCGTTTCGGCGTTCCGACACTGATCTTCTTTCTTCTTGTGGGTATGCTTGCCGGCAATGACGGTATAGGGAAGCTGGAATTCAACGATCCTTCGATTGCACAGTTCATTGGCATAGTGGCCCTTAACTTCATCCTTTTCTCAGGCGGGCTCGATACTGACTGGAAGTCCGTCAGGCCGGTTCTCTGGCAGGGGGCGACCCTATCGACCGTCGGAGTTACCCTGACAGCGCTTATGGCAGGAGTTTTCGTGTCAGTAATAACAGACTTAACGCTTCTTGAGGGTCTTCTTCTGGGAGCGATTGTTTCATCAACTGATGCTGCAGCGGTATTTTCGATACTACGCTCGAAGAACACAGGCCTCAAGGGGAACCTGAGACCGACCCTTGAGCTTGAGAGCGGTAGTAACGACCCCATGGCCTACTTCCTGACAATAACCTTCATCATGCTGGCAACCAATCCGGAAAAGAGCGGATGGGTCATTCTGCCGATATTCCTTCAGCAGATTATACTTGGAGCTGCAATGGGGATTGGCACAGGGTATCTGGGACGATATGTCATAAACCGGATACATCTTGATTATGAGGGATTATACCCAGTACTTGCTATAGCCATAATGTTCTTTGCCTTTGCGGGAACAAACTTCATTGGCGGTAACGGATTCCTGGCCGTCTATATTTCGGCAGTTTTTCTGGGGAACCAGGACCTGATACATAAGAAGACGATTATTAAGGTCTTCGATGGAATAGCATGGCTGATGCAGATAGTACTGTTCCTTACGCTGGGACTGCTTGTTACTCCGAGCTCAGTTCTGCCGGTAGTGGGAGTCGGGCTGCTGATTTCGCTGTTCCTGATGCTTGTTGCGAGGCCGCTGAGTGTATGGATAAGTCTTCTTCCCTTCAGGATGAGAAATCGTGAAAGGCTCTTCATTTCATGGGTTGGGCTCAGAGGTGCTGTGCCTATTGTGTTTGCCACCTATCCGTTGATAGCAGGAATGGACAAGGCGGGCATAATATTCAATATAGTCTTCTTTATTTCGGTTTCGTCTGTTCTGGTGCAGGGTACATCACTTCCTTTCATGGCGAGGCTTCTTCACGTGAACCTTCCTGTAAGGGTCAGGAAGAAGAGTCCGCTCGAAAAAGAGCTTTCAGAGACGTTCAAGTCAGAAATAACTGAAATCCTGATTCCTGAAGACAGCGACGTTGTTGGCAAACGGATAGTTGACCTTGGGTTCCCCCGAACTGCTTTTATTATGATGATAAAGCGTGACAATTCATATATAACACCAAGCGGTGCAACCGTCTTACAGGGAAATGACACCCTTCTTATACTCACCCGAGACGAAAAGACGCTAAGCAGGGTTGACGACTGTCTGAAGAAAAAAGTTTTATAAAAGCTATTTGCTTTAACTTTTTGAACTTATGATAAAATAATCTACTTTTGCAAACGTTAAAAAAAGTAAAAAGAGACGTAACCAATTAAAAAAGAATAGAGATGAAGAGAGTATTGTTTTTCACGGTTGTTATTATGATCATAGCTGCTTCATGCGGACAGAAAACTACAAAGCAGGCTGAAGCAGTTCCAAGTTTTGAGGCTTACAATATCAGCGAACTTGTTGCCAATCCGATGGAATACGGTGACAAGCTGGTTAAGATCGAAGGAGTGATTAACCACATGTGCCGCCATAGCGGAGACAAAATGATGGTTAAGGAGAGCGACTCTGATTTGAGTATCCAGGTAATGCTCGGGGAGCTGGCCAGTGAATTCAGCGTTGAATTTGAGGGCAAAGAGGTTGTTGTGGAAGGTGTAATGAAATTCGCCATCAACAACAAGGAGGAACTTGGCGAGGAGCATCAACAGCATGAAGGGGAAGAGGATCACGACTGTGAATCTGAGAAGGCAGCCGCCGAAGCACTCAAGGCAAAAGGCATCGACCCTTCAATAAGGGCGTTTATTGAGATTGTCAAGTACGAACTCAGGTAACAGAAAGATATTGCGAATTGACAGGGTCAGGTATTAACCTGGCCCTGTTTTATATAACCAAGGTAATGAATCTATACAAGCTTAACAGAATTCTGCACAGGGATTTCGGGTATTTCTTCTTTGGAATGACCATAATATATGCTGTTTCGGGCATAGCACTGAACCACAGGCATGAATGGAACCCCAATTATATTATCAGACAGGAGGTGGTGGAACTCAGTCTTGACAGCGGGAGGAATATTGACAAGGAATATGCCGAGGAACTGCTTGGTCAGATAACCGGTCACCTGAAGTACAAGACACATATCAGCTCACCTGGTACAATGAAGATTTTTGTTGACGGAGGGTCGGTAACGATTAGCTTAGATTCGGGTGAAGGCCGGATTGAAACTATAAGGAAGAGGCCTGTTTTTTATGGTTTCAACTTCCTGCATTACAATAAGCCCGGCAAACTATGGACGTGGTTCTCTGATATATACTGTGTGGGATTGCTGCTTCTGGCCGTTACGGGTCTATTTATTATCAGGGGCAAGAACGGTATTAAGGGCCGCGGCGCCTGGATGACCGCGATAGGGATAGTGATACCGCTGATATTGTTCCTGATGTATATTTAAAAACGGTAAACGGTAAACGGTAAACGGTAAACGGTAAACGGAACCGAGCCGAAGG
>CAYUOS010000113.1:0-10997 GCA_964446435.1 uncultured Rikenellaceae bacterium
GGCTCGAACCTGGACTCTTCTGAACCAAAATCAGACGTGTTGCCAATTACACCACGGGTCAGAGTCTCAAAATGCCCGGCAAAAATAGCATACTTTTTTCAAACAGCCAAAACCATCCCGAAAGGTATCAGAGAGAGTTGAAAGGTTTTGCTACTTTTGCCTGTAACCTATTTCGGGAATGAAAGAAAGGGAGGAGAGTTTCATACCAAAGATAACGGCCCTGCTCAGAATGGCAGGTGATGCAGTAATGGATATCTACCGGTCAGGTGATTACCATACCGAAACCAAATCAGACAACACACCTCTTACAAAAGCCGATAAAACCTCAAACAGTATTGTTTCCGACGGACTGGCAAGAATGACCCCAGGTATTCCTTTAATCAGTGAGGAGACCAGTCACCTTCCATATGAAACCAGAAAGCATTACAATGAGGTATGGATTCTCGACCCAATCGACGGTACACGCGAGTTCGTTGACAGGAACGGTGAGTTCTGCATCTGCCTTGCCCTGATAAGAGGTCAGCGTCCTGTTGCAGGTTTCATACTGGCGCCGGTGACAGGAGAGTTATGGTATGCTATCGAGGGACAGGGAGCGTGGAAACAAGCCGGAGGCATAACAACACGACTCCCGTTGCAGTCTCCGCCACAACCTCCCGTGATACTGATAAGCCGTTCGCATCATAACGAAACAGAGAGAAACTGGATCGAAAGATACAGGGCTGATCACAATGCTGAAGTAAATATACAGGGCAGCGCCATCAAGTTCTGCAGGCTTGCTGAGGGAAAAGCCTCGCTATATCCCAAGTTCGGGGCAATAAATGAGTGGGATGTGGCAGCAGGGGATATCATTCTCAAAGAGGCCGGTGGGTCAGTTACCGAAACCCTGACCGGCAAGGAACCTGTCTACAACAAGGAGTCGCTGGTACAGCCGTACTTCATTGCTGAAACAAGGAGATTGACGATCTACGATTAACGATTACTCCCGTTGGTCGCGAGCCCGGCAAAAGCCTCGGTTTACGATTTAAGATTCAGGGTCAGGCTTTTCTGAAGTTCTGGATTTCGTCTACTTCGATGGCTGAGAAGTGGCAGCCAATAAGGTTTCTAAGCATCAATCCTAGTTCGAGCATGTCTTCATCGCCCTTTTCGTAGTACCATACCAGCTGAAACTCCTTACCGGCAGAGGAGAGTTCACGCAGGATAAGAAATACCCATTTCGCAGAGCCGGTATTGATATACTCGAATCCGAATTCAATTACCGGCCTACCCTCAACTGCTTCAAACCTTTCAATAAACCAGCTTTGCAGCGGAAGGTAAAACGACCTTGGGTTTTCGGGTATTGAACGACCTTCAATAATGAACCTTCCATCGACGAACTGCACCGCAGGCGTCTTTCTTGTGGGCATGCTGAAAAATTCAGGACTCGCTGTTATCATAAACGGTTAAGCGTAATAGGTCTGCAATCTTCTGAAGGTCCTGTTCAATAATTCTCTGTCTGAAACCAATGCCAAAAATAACAAAACAAAAGGGAAATTAAAGAAATCAGATTATCTTTTGGTTAAAGAGGTCGGGTTCGCCCTCCTCCCACAGGGTAGGATGCTCATCGTTGAAACGCCTGACAATCTCCTTCATAATGGTCTCCCTGAGGAATCCCGACTTGTTCTGAATCCTGTACCTCGAGCAGTATACCGCCAGCGCCCGCATCTCACGGCTGTTGAGCATAAGGGTCAGCCTGTTCGTCCTTCGCATCTTATCTTCTCTTAAACTGCCGTTCCGCCGCACTGTCGGTATCATTTTATCAGGCTAAAATAGCCATTACATGCCATCCCATGCAGTGATCAGCTGCTGCAGTTTTTAACACAAAAAAGCCAGCACTGAGCTAACAGGCTGGCTTTGTGGCAAATGACTGTTTATAACTTTTAGTTCCTGTCGAGGGCATTCAGGTCTGCAAATGCCTCCTTAAGCCTCTCAATGAACATCTCCTCTCCCTTTCGCAGCCACACTCTCGGATCATAATACTTCTTGTTTGGCTTATCGTCACCATCGGGGTTACCGATCTGCGACTGCAGATACCCTTGCTTATCATCTGCATATTTCTTTACCCCGTACCAGAACGCCCACTGCATGTCGGTGTCGATATTCATCTTAATGGCTCCGTACTCAATGGCCTCTTTAATCAGGTGTTTTTCGGAACCGGAACCTCCGTGGAACACGAAATTGACCGGATTCGGACCGGTTTTGAATTTCTTCTGTATATAATCCTGTGAATTCTTCAGTATCACCGGCTTAAGCTCAACGTTACCGGGTTTGTACACGCCGTGAACATTACCAAAGGAGGCGGCAATGGTAAACATATCGCTCACCTTCATCAGTTCCTCGTATGCATAGGCCACATCTTCGGGTTGGGTATAGAGCTTTGAGTTGTCAACATTGGTGTTGTCAACTCCATCCTCCTCCCCTCCTGTTACTCCGAGTTCAATCTCAAGGGTCATACCGATTTTCGACATCCTCTTCAGGTATTCAACACAGGTCTCAACATTCTCCTTCAGAGACTCTTCCGACAAATCGAGCATATGAGAGCTGTACAGAGGCTTGCCATTGGTCTCATAGAACTCCTCCCCTGCCTCAATCAGTTCATCTATCCATGGCAGCAGTTTCTTTGCAGCGTGGTCGGTATGCAGAATCACAGGTACTCCGTAGTATTCGGCAACATTATGAACATATAGAGCTCCGGCAATTCCCCCGGCTATTGCTCCTTCGTGGTTCTCCTTCGTCAGTCCCTGTCCGGCAAAGAAATGAGCACCGCCGTTCGAGAACTGAACTATTACAGGTGAATTTACCGTCCTGGCAGTCTCGAGAACAGCATTTATCGAATTAGTGCCGACAACATTAACTGCCGGTATAGCGAAGTTATTCCTGTTGGCATAATCAAATAGTTTCTTCACCTCTTCACCGAAGAGCACCCCCGGCTGTAGCTTTAAACCCTTCTTAGTCATATACTGTCGTTTTTAATTGTGATATGAGGCAAAGATAAGTAAATAAAGGGAGTTCATAAAGTTCATGGAGTTGAGGGTTAAAAAATTATGAGTCAGGAGCCAGGGTATATAAGGGGGTTCATAAAGTTCATAAAGCTGGTGGGGGGATGACAATAGAACATTAACTCTTATCTTCGTGTTTTGAAAAGAGATCTGTAAAAGGGGTTATGTACAGAATTATTATAGGGCTATGGCTTTTGGGCGTGGCTGCAGGTGTGCAGGCGCAATCGCGTCAATGGTCTCTTGACGAGTGCATTGCACATGCCCTTGAAAACAACACAGCGGTTAAGAGGCAGCATCTGCAGAGGCTCAGGCAGCAGAATCAGCTTACTATGGCCAGAATGAATCTTCTTCCCACTCTCTCGGGAACCGGCTCATGGAACACCGCTTACGGAAGGGCCCTGGACCAGACTACCTATGAATTCATTGAAAACCGGAGGGTTGTTTCGGGTCAGATTTATGCAGGGAGCAGCATTACACTCTTCAGCGGAATGCGCAATTACAACAGCATCAGGAAGAGCCATTACGAATTGCTGGCGGCGGGTTACGATCTTGAAAGAATAAAGGAGAACCTTACCCTTAATGTCACCCTGGCCTACCTGCAGGTGCTGCTGTCGCGCGAACTGGTTACTGTGGCCGTGAACCAGGCAGAGGTGACACGCCTTCAGGTGAAAAGAATATCCGACATGGTTGAAACTGGCGGACTTATCCGCGGCAGCCTCCTCGACATCCAGGCCCAGGCGGCAACCGAGGAGATGCACCTTACGGCCATGCGCAACAACCTCGATCTGGCGATTCTTGCCCTGGCACAGTTGCTTGATCTCGAGTCATCTGAAGGATTCGACATAGTTACTCCCGTTATTGACACAGACGAGAGAGCGTTTACAGGTGAGAACACCCCGGAGATTTACATAAAAGCCCTTTCGTCACGCCCTGAAATCCTTTCAGCTGAAACAAGGCTCAGGATAGCAGCACTGAACCTGAAGATAGCCCAGGGCGGACAGAGTCCGAGGCTTACCCTCAGCAACGCCTTCAGCACCGGTTATTCAGATGCCCGCAGGAGGCTTGTTAATGATGATCCTGTAAATCCTGTTTACGGCTATTACAGTCCGGCCGATCAGTTCGCCGACAACATCAGCTATGGGATTGGGCTCAGCCTCTCAATTCCCGTTCTCAATGGGTGGCAGGTGCGCACCGGCATAAGGAACGCGCGTCTTGAAGTTACCGATAAGGACTACATTCTCGAGGAGACGCGCAAGGAGCTTTACCGTGAGATACAGCAGGCAATGGCAGATGCTGTGGCCGCAGCGAAGAGTTACGAAGCTGGAAAGAGGGCTGTAGAGGCATTGAAGGAGGCCTTCAGATATACCGAGGAGAGGTTCAGCGTCGGACTGGTGACTCCTGCGGAATACAACACAGCCAAAACGAACCTGCTGATATCGGAATCGGAACTGCTGCAGGCAAAGTATGAATTCATCTTCAAAACCAGGGTGCTTGATTTTTACCAGGGGATACCGATATCGCTGAAATAATTGTAGTGATAATGTGTTAAGAGATTAAACAGACAAATGGACAGAAGTAAAACAGATAATCAGACTGAAGCACCGGTACTTTGCATTGAATCGGCCACAGGGGTTTGTTCGGTGGCTCTCTGCACCCGCGACAAGGTGTTGCAGATACGTGAAAGCGGTGATGAAAGGGCACACTCCAGATTACTTGGAGTATACGTGAAGGATGTTCTCGATGCCGCCGGCATTGAGGCGGCGGGTCTGTCGGCCGTAGCAGTAAGTCGTGGTCCGGGTTCATACACCGGTTTGCGCATCGGCGTCTCCATGGCGAAGGGAGTGGCCTACGGAGCCGGCCTTCCGCTGATAGCGGTTGACACCATGCTTTCGCTCTACCATTCATTACTGATGCGGTACAGTGAGTCTGGTGATCAGGGAAAGGCAGACTATTATGTGCCGATGATAGATGCCAGGAGGATGGAGGTTTATCATTCGGTATTTGACAGCAGTGGTTTTGCGAAGGGGTCGGTAGAGGCCACTGTGGTTGACGAAGGATCATTCGCTTCTTTGCTTGCATCAGGCCGGGTTGTCTTTTTTGGCAATGGCGCAGCCAAATGCAGTGAGGTGATCAGACATCCCAATGCAATTTTTGTCGATGGCGTGCATCCTTCGGCAGCTGCAATGCGGGTACCTGCGTTCAGGGCCCTCTCGGAAAAGAGATTCGAAGATGTAGCCTATTTTGAGCCCTATTACCTTAAGGATTTTGTGGCGACAATTCCGAAAAAGCTATTTTCGTGAATAATTGTGGCACGCTTTTTTCACTGGCTCATGAAATGAGATAAGAAAGATGAACAGATTCACCATATTGTTTGCCCTTCTTTTGCTTTCCGGAACCCCGGTGTTCCCTCAAAACCCAGGTTCCCCCTATAAACCCGGAGAAAAGGCAACCTATGCTATTCATTACGGATTGATTACCGGTGGTGTGGCCACGATGGAGCTGAAGAACGCGACTTACGAAGGCAGGCGGGTCTGGCATTCGGTGCTGACTGCACAGACGACAGGGCTGGCGGATGCGCTGTACAGGGTGAGGGATGTTTATGAGAGTTATATTGACCCGGCGACGGAGCTGCCGCTGAAGTCGATACGCAATATAAGCGAGGGGAAGTACCGTAAGTACAACGAGGTGCTTTTCGATCACACAACACGCAGTGATTCTGCGGTTTTGCTGAGTGACCTGACCGGGACGCACATAACGGAGAAGGGGATTCACGACATCCTGAGTTGCTTTTACTGGTTCAGGAAGCGGATAATGCCGTATTCATACACCTTCAGGCCAGGGCAGGTTATTACGATAAACACCTGGTTTACAGATGAGTTTTATCCGGTAAGGTTGCGATACATCGGCAAAGAGGAGGTCAGGACGAAAGCCGGGCGCATTGTGTGCCATAAGTTTAATCCGGTTACGGAAGTTGGCAGATTGTTCAAGACAGAGGAAGATGTGTCGATGTGGTTTTCGGCTGATAAAAATTTTTTACCGGTTATGATTCGTTTTGATATATTTGTAGGGTCTTTCACAGTCAACCTTACTGACTATGAAGGCTTGGTTTATCCGCTGGTAACTAAATAATTAACACGCAATTAACTGAATTTTATTTATGGCTACAACGGCTGATTTCAGAAACGGACTTGTGATTGAGTATAATAATGACCTCTGCACGATTGTACAGTTTCAGCATGTAAAACCTGGCAAAGGGCCCGCATTTGTCCGCACAAAACTCAAGAGCCTGACTACGGGCAGGGTGCTTGAGAACACGTTTACGGCAGGTGTCAAGGTGAATGTTGCCAGGGTTGAGAGGAGACCCTATCAGTATCTCTATCGTGACGATATGTTCTACTATTTCATGCATAACGAGACCTTTGAACAGATTACCGTTCAGGAGTCAATGATTGAGGGTGCTGACCTTTACAAGGAGGGTCAGAATGTTGAGATTGTGGTACATGCCGATACAGAGAATATACTTGCTGTCGAACTGCCTCCTTTTGTGGTTCTTGAGATTACCTACTCTGAGCCAGGAGTCAGGGGCGATACCGCTACCAATACCCTGAAGCCGGCTACGGTTGAGACCGGCGCAACGGTTATGGTGCCTCTGTTTGTGAACACAGGTGACAAGATTAAGGTTGACACAAGAGACTATTCATACTCTGAAAGGGTGAAATCATAGAGATGACGGAGGGGCGCGGCAAGACATCGAAAGAGAGACTAAAGCTGTCGAAGTTCAAGCTCGACGCGCTGCTTGATGTTACCCTCTCGATTAATGCCAATCTTCCTGTTGAGGGTCTGCTTTCAAGGTACGAGGAGATACTTCGTGAGAACCTGGGCATTGGCAAGATTCTGATCTACAAGTACAGCGAGAAGTGGGAATGCATTCTGAATGCCGGTTTTCCGCAGGTTATTGCCGATGGTATCGACGTTGAGAATCATCTGCTTCGGTTTAAGGATATCTCATTTGATATTACCGGTGAGTGGTTTGAGGGGGTAGATATTATTATTCCGGTGTTTAACAACAACCAGCCACTTGCTTATGTTCTGATAGGTGATATTGACGAGGAGGGCGAGGGAGTCAGTCCGGTTATCAAGCACTTCCATTTCGTACAGACTATTTCGAGTATTATCATTGTTGCTATTGAGAACATCAGGTTGCACAAGGAGAGTCTGCGGCAGGAGGCCATGAAGAAGGAGCTTGAACTTGCAGCCCGGATGCAGGGGATGCTTATTCCCGACAACAGGAGCCTGCCTCGAGGCGAGAAATTCAGGGCTACAGGATATTACCATCCACATCTTGAGGTCGGGGGTGACTACTATGATTGTATCAGATTGTCGCCATCACGATTCGGGTTTTGTATAGCTGACGTTTCGGGAAAAGGTCTTTCGGCGGCGATACTGATGTCAAATTTCCAGGCAAGCTTCAGGGCTCTTTTTACCGACACAATTAACCTTGAGACCCTTGTGCACAAGCTGAACGACATAGTGGTGGTCAATGCCAAGGGAGAGAAGTTCATTACCGTTTTCGTGGGCAGGTACGACAGTGAAACACGGGTGCTGGAGTATGTCAATGCAGCTCATAACCCCCCTGTACTGTATAATACGGTAACCGGTGAGGTACTGCATCTTGACTCGTCGTGTGTTGGTGTGGGAATGCTTGATGAGATTCCCTACATGAAGATTGAAACGATTAGAATCGATAATCCTTCGAAGATAGTCTGTTACACCGACGGTGTTTCGGAGCTTAAGGAAGCTGACGGTGCCGATATAGGGACAAAATACATTATCAGCAATATTCGCAATACCCGGCCGATAGAGAAGAACATCGAAGCACTTATTTCCGAACTGGGCATCCCCGACAGCAATCCGTCAATGTTTGACGACGTGTCGGTTATCGCTGTGGAGATGGGGTAGGTGTCATACTCGGCAGTATAAAAGCCAAAATCAGTAGCTGCCAACTGCACTCTCAATCTGGTCAATTATTTCTGCTAAATATTCATTAACAGATTCATCTGAGATAAATATAAACCTGGGATTCATATCCGAACCCATAACAAATAGTAACGGTTTATCCAAAAGATAATCAGTTTCGAAAATTGAGCCCTCAGTAGTGAAGTATAGGTCAATTCCAATTTTATACTTTTCTTTTAGAACCATCACATCTCTCACATTCCATGCTTCTGCAATAATGACAGCACTCCGGATCTGGTGATTAGTATTTATAATGGCTACCTTTTCCAGAAACCGATCTGCACAGGGGCCACAAACGTTTTTGCTGAAGTAAAATATAGCTTTAGGGTTGTCGAGAATCGAAATCAGTTTTATCTCTTCTAGACCAAGTGAATATAACAAAATGTTTTCTTTGGCTTTTTTCATCTCAACAGAATGAGATAATAGAATGTAATCCTTCAGTCTAACGCCACATGCAGCCTGATTGTCTGTGTTTTCGAATGAGAGTCTGTAATCCCTTTTTGAATGGATAACCTTTATTGAGAGGAATCCATTTAAAGAAACCAAGATCAGAGTTGTTACAATTATCGGAACATTTTTCATACATCTGCCTACTTTGTTTTTATAGGATAAAAAGCTAGTATCGGATTATCTATCTCGGTAATCTCAGATAATAGTTCTACAAGACGATTACCTACATCTTTATTATAATTAGCATGCTGAAGCAAATAACGGGGTTCATGCAAGAATACCAGCATATTATTGAATATACCCATAGGAACTTCGGACGGTTTAATAGTCTTTTCCTTTTCCTGACCAACATAGTCATTTAGTACACTCCCAAATGTTCCACAAAGGTCTTGATATTTATCGTAAATGTTTATGTAGTACTCTCCTCTGGTTGATTCATGTAAAGAATATGCGATTCTGTCATTTTCCATAAAAACCCAGTTCGATAGCATAAATCTGGATTCCTGTATTATACTGAAGAACTCAGCTTCATCTTTAGTTTGTAGAATTCTGTCGGGCTTTGAGAACTCCCCAAAATCAAACCTATATTTGGGATATAGTTTGTCGTTTTTAACAATGTAAACTGTATCTACTATGGGTGGTTTGTAGAGAATATTCTTCCCATCATTTGTAAATCCATAAGGAGAAGCAAATGAATTCCTAAGACTGAATGGAAGAAGAAAATTGTTAGTCTTAGAATCTTGATCATAGATAACAATATGGTACGGCTTCAATACCGGTGGATTTGAATTATCGAAGGTAATCCCCGCGGACACATCCAGAAGATACTTGTTTGTTGATCTATCGTAGTACAGACCCGAACCAAAATATCCATCAACTTTAATCATCTCAACAATCCTTCCGGAATAATCCATGCTGTAGAAACACTTATTGCCCCTGTCAAATGCCCGGATGGTTTTACTCAGTTCATCCACATAAATATTGTAGAGGGAGGTATACTCACCTGGCCCCCTGCCTCTATTATAGATAGAGTTTCTAAAACTACCATCTGAATTGAATATCAAAACCGTGTGTTCAGGATTGGAAGGAACAATAAAAAACAGGCTATCTGTAAGTACCAATTGCTCACACATTGAAAAAAGCGAGCTTGATTTAGTCTCAAGAGGTATGAAGATGGGATCATCCAGGAAATCCGAGAACCGAAAGGTCTTGGCATTTGATATATCTATATGAAGATTCTTAAAGTCAATTTTATCTTCAGTGGCCTTCTCAGCTCCATTTCTGCAGGCACCTAACAAGACCATCAGGATAATTATACCAATGTTTTTCATGAGCTAGGTCTTTTGATTGTAAAATTGTTCAGGATTCTAAACAAAAAGTTGGGGTGGAAGTGTATTCCACCCCTTGAAGTGAATCATTCTTCGCCTCCGACTCTACGACCACAGGTAACATCCAGTGGATCACAGTCAGGATGAGTGCTCTTACAGCATTGGATTTGTATTGCACATCTGTCAGTAGGCATACCCTCTATACATTTACAACAATTGAGAGTCCTTACCATATAGTAGCCCTCTTCAGGAGAAGGCATATTTGCCTTAACATTAATGAGTGTCAGCATTGTGAGTCCAAGTGATAAAAGCACTGATCCATATAGTAATCTATTCCTTGTTTTAATTCTCATAACTTCTTGGTTTTATAACAGTTTAACAGATATTAGGATATCGTATTCCTTCTCCAATTGCTCCCCGAGGGGAGCTATGTAGGATGCGGATGCAGCAGGTGGTGCCGGCTCCTCGTTGGTTCGTTTATGTAATGCTGATTATCCATAATCAAAGCAAGACAACTTAATAATCAATCCTTCCTCCACACAAATTCATGAATATCAATAAGTTTAATCTCAACAACTAAACGACAGACACGAATTATCACTTTCAATAACCCAAATTTACAAAAAAAAAAAAACGATAAATGTAAATTTTTTTTTGAAATAATTCAGGATGGAATAGAAAAAATGGCTTTTCTTGAAGTTATAACCAGATTGTGATTATTATCTTTGCAGAAAGGAGAACTACAGGATGTGGATGCACCGGGTGGTGCCGGCTCTGCGGATGTGTTGGTTCTCCTTCTTTTGATACCCTACACCCGACAGCAATCCATCGATGTTTGCCGACGTGTCGGTTATCGCTGTGGAGAGGGGGTAGGGCGCGAGGCGCAGAGCGCAGGGCACGGGGCGCCAGGCTTCGCCAAGGCTACGGCTGACAGAGCAGGGCGAAGGTGGAGATCACGCTACCCTTATCAGGGTATAGTTTTTCTTTCCTTTCTGTATAAGCAGGTATTTTCCGTTAAGCAGATGATCGGTGGTGACGGCCATCTCAGGGTCGGTGACCTTCTCTCTGTTGAGACTGACGCCGCCTCCCTGGACTGTACGCCGCAGCTCTCCCATTGAGGCGAAGACGACAGCCTGAGCGGCACAAAGGTCAGAGAATGCAATGCCTG
>CAYUOS010000114.1:0-10804 GCA_964446435.1 uncultured Rikenellaceae bacterium
GAAAACAATACATCGTTACTTTCCGATTTTGAAGCATTGTTATTTTCCGGTTACACCAAAAAGCTTCTTTACCTGGAAGTCTACATTGGTGTCCTCAATGATTGTAGCTAGCTGATCTTCTGGTATCAACTTAAGAAGATCTCTGATGTGTATTTTATTTGAGTCTTTGTTCACGGTAAAATCCTGTAACAAAAATATCAAAATACACGAACTCATACGTTTGTATATAACCTGACTTACAAACACTTAACAACCTATTTTGTTAATAATCATCGATAGAAATCAAAATCCTTCTCTTGTCCTATAGTAAACTGTTAATAGCCCTGAGTTTTTGTTAATAACGTCTCTATTTTTCTGTTTCGCCAAAAAAAAACCTGAGTAACGTGTTTCGAACACTAGAGCCCTTCGCCCTGTGCCTTTAGCCCTTCTACGCCTTTTACGCCCTTCTACGCCTCTACGCCTCTACGCCTCTACGCCCTTCTACGCCTCTACGCCTTTTACGCCCTTATTTACCTCCCACAAAACGATGCCGGCTGCGACAGCAATATTGAATGAATGCTTTGTGCCAAACTGCGGAATCTCAATGCAGACGTCTGACATATCAAGCACATCCTGGCTTACCCCATTGATCTCATGGCCAAACACTATGGCATAGCTCCTCCCTTTTTTAAACTCATAGGAGGCAAGATCAGCAGACCCCTCAGCCTGCTCGACAGAGATAATGGCATATCCATTCTCCTTCAGCTCTCTTATGGCAGTAGTAGTCTCGCCAAAGTATCTCCAGGGTACTGCCTCTGCTGCCCCCAGGGCTGTCTTGTTAATCTCCCTGTGCGGTGGAGTGCCTGTTATTCCGCACAAATAAAGAGCCTTTACCTTGAATGCATCAGCTGTTCTGAATATTGATCCTGTGTTAAGCAGGCTCCTTACATTGTCAAGAACAACTATCACCTGGTTCTTTTCTGAATTTCTGTACTCCTCGGGAGTAAGACGGCCAAGTTCGCTGTTCAGAAGCTTCCTCATTGCTATTTTTCTGCGAAATTAGGTAAAAATCAACTTAATCATTTATTTTGTAGCGGTAGTAACCATATTAAGAATTTTGTTAACCTTATTCCTCCCAATATGAATATTCATGAGTACCAGGGACAGGCAATCCTCTCAGCCTACGGAGTCGATATTGCTGAAGGTTTCGTTGCCGAAACGACAGAACAGGCCGTGATGGTAGCCGAAGAACTGCAAAAGAAATACAACTCTGATATCTTCGTTGTCAAGGCTCAGATTCATGCAGGCGGCAGGGGTAAAGGCGGAGGTGTGAAGATTGCCCGTTCGGTAAAGGAAGTGGGCGAGCTGGCCGGCAAGATATTGGGAATGACCCTTGTAACACCACAGACAGGTCCGCAGGGAAAAAAGGTAAATAAGGTGCTGGTGGCAAGAAATGTCTTCTATGAAGGAGAATCCACCCCAAAGGAACTCTATATGAGCATCCTCCTTAACAGGGCAAGTGGCCGGTTTATGATGGTGTACAGCCCCGAAGGAGGAATGGATATTGAAGAGGTTGCCGAGAAAACACCTCACCTTATATTCAGGGAGGAGATTAACCCGGTGACCGGATTACAGGATTTCCAGACAAGAAGAATTGCCTTCAATCTTGGTCTTGAAGGTAAGGCCTTCAAGGAGATGCAGAGGTTTGCAAAAGGCCTTTTTGAGGCATTCACAGGTTCTGACGCCCAGCTCTTTGAGATTAACCCTGTACTGAAAACAAGCGATAACAGAATTCTGGCTCTCGATTGTAAGGTGGCACTCGATGATTCGGCACTTTTCAGACATCCCGACCTCGCGGCAATGAGGGACCTTAACGAGGAAGACCCTACCGAGATAGAGGCAGGTGAGCATAACCTGAACTTCGTAAAGCTTGACGGAAACGTGGGATGCATGGTTAACGGGGCCGGGCTGGCCATGGCAACGATGGACATCATTAAGCTTTCGGGCGGTGATCCGGCCAATTTCCTCGATGTTGGCGGTAGTGCAAGTGCCAAAACCGTTGAGGCAGGCTTCAGAATAATACTTCGTGACCCTGCCGTAAAGGCAATCCTTATAAACATATTCGGTGGTATCGTACGCTGCGACAGGGTCGCCAACGGTGTTGTAGAGGCCTACAGGACAATAGGGGAAATAAGTGTTCCGGTGATTGTGCGTCTTCAGGGAACGAATGCTGAAGAGGCAAAGGAGATAATTGATAACTCAGGACTTAAGGTTATGTCGGCAATCTCGTTTGCTGAAGCAGCCCGGAAAGTAAGTGAAGCCCTTGCCATGAAGGGTTAGAGAATCTGCTGGAGATATAACCTATCGGGCATTCTTGTGTGTGCCATCGCAGTAGGGCTTGTTTGAGGATTTTCCGCATCGGCACAGGTATACCTCATTTACCGTGGTACTTATTCCTCTTCTCTGATCATGAAGTGTCACTGAACCGGTTATCTTCAGGGGGCCGCTCTCAATTACCTCAATTATATTCTCTTTGTTCTTCTTTTCACTCATCTGATGCTATTCTGAATTGTAATGTTATCCTGTAAAACCATTTGTGCGATGATCACCGTCACAAAATGGTAATATCTTGCTTTTCCCGCACCGGCAGAAGGAACTTATCGAGTTTATTACCTTCTTGTCGCCATCGCTGCTCTTGAGAATATAACTGCCTTCAATAACTGCAGGACCATCAGGCATAATCTTGATGGTCACCGGAATATCTGATGATGTTGCCGGTTTGACATTATACAGCTCTGGGCGCTTGTATTTGATGTGATTTGTATGACCGGCCCCAACCTGACCGTTTTTGCTTTCATCGTTCCATTTCCAGGTAAGGGCTTCAGTGGGGCAGAGATTTACAGTCTCAATAATCCTTTCGACCGGAGCACCTTTCATGTCAACCCAGGGCCTGCTGCCCGGATCAAATACCTCAATAAGCTCGCGGTAACACGATGAGGCATGTATGCATGCCGATGGCTTCCAGAATACCGTTATCTCGTCGTTGCTGTAGGTGCGTTCGTTCCTGCTTGTATATTCGCTCTCTCTTTCCATACTGATTATAAAATCACTACCCTGTACTCTGTTGATAATTATATAACAATTATTAACTAATTAGGTTGAATTAAAGATAGGAGATTAAGTACTTTTGCTTGTTACCATCATTTGTAGTGTGAAAATAACGCTTTTTTCTTGGCAACAGGCATAGCAGAGAGAACTATTAATTGTAATGGGTGTTGTGGGGTACATTCTATGGTTAATCGCAGACAGGACAGAGATCACGGTGTTGCTGTTGAGTCTGGTAGTCATACTGGCAGCATTTCTTGTAGTTTCCCTTTACAGGCTCAGGAAGGTATCTCTTCAGGCGTCAGGAAATCATGAGGAGTATAGCAGAATTAAGGATCAACTTGATACTGTAAGCCGTAAACTTCATAATCAAAGGGAAAGAATTGCCAGGGAGTTGGCCGACACAGATAAGCTCCATGGTATTCTTATTGAATCTGCCGATGACGGAATCTCTTTCTACGACGAGGAATGGAACCTTGTCTTTGCAAACTCGGCCTTCTATTCCATAATAGGGTCAAATCGTGACGACTACGACTACAAGACAGCCGACAACCTCATCCACCCTGACGACATTGACTTTCCGATAAGACGCAGAAAGGCTCTTGATGAGAGGGGTGTATTTCATTCAGAGTTACGTATTCGTCACCGAAACGGACAATATGTAACACTTGGCACCCGCACGGTCAGGATCAAAAATGAGGATGGGTCTGTCATCGGATCGGTAACCATTTCGAGAGACATTTCAACCCTCAAACAGATAAATGAAGAGCTGGTAAGAGCCAAAAATGAGGCTGAAGCAAGCAACAGGCTTAAGACAAGCTTTATGGCTAACATATCACATGAAATAAGAACCCCCCTTAACAGTGTTGTGGGTTTTGCCAACCTGCTGATGACTGAAGACCTTGGGCCAGATGCTAAGGAGGAATACGTCGATCACATAAATTACAACAGTGAGAAACTGCTGCAGATAATCGGTGATATAATCGACCTTTCAAGGCTTGAAAGCTCCCAGATAGAGATTTCATACGAGGAGACATCGCTGACAGACATTGTCAAAGAGGTGGAGGATGAGGCAAAAAAGACAATCAGGAGACAGGAGAAACCTATTCTGCTCAATGTAAGGAGCAATTTTGACGAGGTTAGCGATATTATCTTCTCTGACAGGATATGGCTCAAGCGGGTACTCAACCACCTTCTTGACAATGCCGTCAAGTTCACTCTCGAAGGCTCGGTTGACCTTACCTACGGACTCGAAGGAGAGATGATATTCTTCAACATAAAGGATACCGGAATAGGGATCAAACAGGAGAACCTTGACACCATTTTTGAGGAGTTCAGACAGGAGGTTGACGGACATCACCGACCATTTGAAGGCCTGGGTGTTGGTTTGACCCTGGTAAAAGAGGTAGTGGAACGAATGGGAGGCAGTGTAACTGTATGCTCTGAAAAGGGTCTTGGTTCAGAATTCAGGGTACTGCTTCCGTACAGGCCCGCAGGAACCCTGAGGACAAAAGTCAGGGAAGAGGTTGATATGAGCAGGACAAAAGACTGGAGGAGAAAAAAATGTCTGCTAGTAGATGACAACAAGGATGTGCTGACCTATCTCAAAAGAATACTGCTTGATACCGGAATTGAAGTACATACAGCACGATCGGGCCCCGAGGCTATTGAACAGGTACGTAATGACGACTCATTCGACGTTGTTCTTCTTGATATGCAGATGCCCGAAATGAATGGTATTGAGGTCACCCGGCAACTTAAGGGCATAAAGCCTCAGATGCCAATTATCGCTCAAACAGCTTTTATCTTTGAGGATGATAAGGATATTATCCTCCAGGCCGGCTGTGACGCCTGTCTCGTCAAGCCAATACGTAAGGAGCAGCTCCTGGCGGTCCTGGCCGGATTCATCTGATTCGACCCCAATCCTTACTTACGATTATTCAGTATCTTTATTTCCTCAACACAATCATGCCAGACGGAAATAAGAAACTATATGCTGATGTTTTGCTGCCACTTGCTCTTAAGGAGGCACTGACATATGAACTGCCTGATAATCTGCTTACAGCCAGTGCGGGATGCAGGGTCATAGTGCCTCTCGGAAAGCAGACCATTTATACCGGTATAATAAGGGCAGTTCACAGCAGGAAACCTGATTTCAAGGGTATAAGAAGTGTTCTTGGTGGAGAACCAACACCTTTTGTCAGCAAAGTCGTGTTGGAGTTCTGGGACTGGATGGCCGATTACTACATGTGCTCAGCAGGAGAGGTGATGAAGGCCGCAATACCTTCTGGAATGCTTCAGATGCCCGAAGCACTCGAAGGAGATGGCACTGGTAAACCGCGAAAGAAGAGGCGAAGCAAAAATATCGACACCACAGTCACTGAAGCAGAGATAAAAGCACTGAGTGACCTCACCCGGTCGCAGAGCGAGGCCTGTGAGGTCTTGCGCAGCAGCCTCGAAAAGCAGAATGTAGCCCTTCTACATGGGGTTACCTCCAGTGGCAAGACAGAAATATATTTTCACCTTATCAGCGAGCAACTCAGGCGAGGCCGGCAGGTGCTTTACCTTGTGCCCGAAATCGCCCTTACAGCACAGCTTATCGGCCGTATCAGAACCCATTTCGGCGGCAGTTCACTCATCTATCACTCAGGGTTGAGCAACGGCCAGCGCAGAAATGTATGGGAAACTGTAACGGGTATCGGAGGAACCGGGGCCAACCTGGTACTGGGAGCCCGCTCGGCGCTCTTCCTGCCCTTCTCACAACTGGGCCTGGTAATCGTTGACGAAGAGCACGACACCTCGTACAAGCAACAGGATCCGGCACCGCGGTATAATGCGAGGGATGCTGCCATTATGCTTGCCTCTGCCCACAAGGCAAAGGTTGTCCTTGGTTCCGCCACACCGTCAATTGAGTCATACTACAACGCACTGACAGGCAAATACGGCCTGGCGGAACTGCATGAGAGACATGGACAGGCAACAATGCCTGAGATTACAATTGCCGACACACGGAGGGCGACGAAGAGAAAGGAGATGGTGTCGCACTTCGCACCTGAACTGGTAAGCGCCATTGATGAAGCCCTGGCAGCAGGTGAGCAGGTTATACTTTTTCGCAACCGCAGGGGGTTCTCTCCATTCCTGAGATGCAATGAGTGCGGGTGGATACCCCTCTGCAAAAGCTGCTCGGTCAGCCTGACCTACCACCGCGGCGCATCGAAACTACGATGCCACTATTGTGGCTACTCAATAGCCCTTCCCGGAAATTGCGGGTCATGCAATGCTGACGACCTTAAAACCGTAGGCTTCGGAACCGAAAAGGTTGAAGAGGAGCTGAAGCTTGTTTTTCCCAGGGCGGTGATTCAACGGTTTGACCAGGATACAACAAGCAGAAAGAACAGCCATCAGAAAATCCTCAGTGACTTCGGAAACGGAAAAACCGATATTCTTGTCGGTACACAGATGATTTCAAAGGGGCTCGACTTTGAAAACCTTACAGTGGTGGGCATACTCCATGCTGACAGCCTTCTGAACTATCCCGACTTCAGGTCTTATGAAAGAAGCTTCCAGATGATGGAGCAGGTGAGCGGGCGGTCGGGAAGAAGAGAGAAGAAGGGCAGGGTAATAATACAGACGGCTGATCCCCGGCACCCGGTTATTGATATGGTTCTGAGGCATGACTACCGGGAAATGTTTGACACGCAACTCGCAGAACGCGAGATGTTTGGGTATCCACCTTTTACAAGGCTTATCAGAATATTCCTTAAACACAGGGATGAAGAACTGCTCAACAAGCTGGCCTCAGAGCTTGCCGGAGACCTCAGGGGTTTCTTCGGCGGAAGGGTAATGGGACCCGAGCCTCCACCCGTGGCCAGAATGCAATCTTTGCATATTATGACGTTACTTGTAAAGATTGAAAAAAGCAAGTCTCTTGCAAGGGCAAAAAGGTTTATTGTTGAAGCAGCCGAACGGATAGTACCGAGGCAGGGAGCCGGAACATTGAGAATAAACATTGATGTTGATCCGATGTGATTGATATATTTGCAGTGACAGTCGCGGATTGGAGTCAAATCGATGCTGAAAAAGCGGGAAATTCCGTGGAAAATATTTGTTGGAGTGAAACTACTGAATGAAATGAAGAGAAGGAAAGCAAAAAGCAACTGGTTAACCGGATATGCCAGGATATCAGGTATGGTACTGAATGGTTTATCGGCTATTATTATCATGATTCTGGCAATTTCATGCAGCGATTGCCCTCCCTTTACTGCTGCCGCCGACCCTGTCGACCTTGTCAATCCGTTGATGGGGACTGACTCAGAGTTCAGGTTCTCGAATGGCAATACCTATCCGGCCGTTGCCCTCCCCTGGGGAATGAACTTCTGGACGCCACAAACGGGAAAAATGGGCGACGGATGGGCATATACCTACGATAGTTACCGCATCAGGGGAATAAAGCAGACCCATCAACCCAGTCCGTGGATTAACGACTATGCCGCCTTCTCAATGATGGCCGTAACAGGAAAGATGATTTTCAATGAAGATGCCCGGGCATCGTGGTTCTCACACAAGGCAGAAGTCGCAAAACCTTATTACTACAGTGTTTACCTTGCCGACCATGACGTAGTCGCTGAGGTAACACCCACTGAAAGGGCAGCTGTCTTTCGCTTCACTTTCCCCGAAAGTGATTCTTCATTTATAATTCTCGATGGCTTTAACGGCGGATCGATGGTGAAGATCCTGCCGGAGGAGAGGAAAATAATCGGCTATTGCCGCAATAACCACGGAGGTGTGCCTGAGAATTTCCATAACTACTTTGTGGCCGAGTTTGACAGGGACTTTGAAGTTACTGCTACATTCAGCGACGGCGTATTGGTGCGTGGCGGCACTGTAGCTGAGTCGGGTCATGCAGGAGCGATTATTGGATTTGCTACCTCGAGGGGTGATCAGGTTGAGGTGAAGGTTGCCTCGTCATTTATAAGTCACGAGCAGGCCCAGGTAAATCTCAACCGTGAGATCGGGCAGAAGGGATTCGAAAACATCAGTTCTGAAGCAAGGGAGGTATGGAACAGGGAACTGGGCAGGATTAAGGTCGAAGGGGGTACCGCCGACCAGCAGCGTACTTTTTATTCATGTCTCTATCGGACCTTGCTGTTCCCCCGACAGTTTCATGAAACCACTGCAGATGGAAGACTGGTACATTACAGTCCATACAACGGTGAGATCTGCGACGGCTACATGTACACCGACAATGGCTTCTGGGATACCTTCAGGGCTGTCTTCCCGTTCTTCACCCTCATGTATCCTGAGGTTAACAGCCGCATTATGCAGGGCCTTGTAAACACCTATCTCGAGAGCGGCTGGCTTCCCGAGTGGGCCAGTCCGGGTCATCGCAACTGTATGATAGGCTCAAATTCCGCCTCTATTATTGCCGACTCATGGCTCAAGGGCATTGGGGGATATGACATAGAGACCCTTTTTGAGGCTCTCGAAAAGAATACCCATGGTCACGGACCGGTTCACTCTGTGGGCAGGCTTGGAGCTCCTTACTATAATGAACTTGGTTATGTGCCGTATGATGTCAATATAGCAGAAAACGCTGCCAGGACCCTCGAGTATGCCTATGCCGATTTCTGTCTTTGGAAGCTTTCGAAATCGCTGGGATTGCCGGAGCAGGATCAGGAGCTTTACAGAAGACGCGCAGATAATTACAGGAACCTGTTCGACCCTGAGACAAAGCTTATGCGAGGCAGGAACATCGACGGCTCGTTCCAGGCACCCTTCAGTCCGTATAAGTGGGGAGATGCCTTCACGGAAGGCAACAGCTGGCACTACACATGGAGTGTTTTCCATGACGTAGAGGGTTTGATAGGCCTTATAGGCGGCAGTGAGCAGTTCGTGAAGATGCTTGATTCGGTATACGTGGTTCCGCCAATATTCGACTACTCATACTACGGCTATATAATTCATGAGATCAGGGAGATGCAGGTGATGAACATGGGTAACTATGCCCATGGCAACCAGCCGATACAGCACATGATATACCTCTACAACTATGCCGGCCAGCCCTGGAAGACACAGATGAGGGTCAGGGAGGTGCTCGACAAGCTTTACAATTACACCCCTGATGGCTATTGTGGAGATGAGGACAACGGGCAGACATCGGCATGGTATGTATTCAGCGCCATGGGATTCTATCCCGTTGCCCCGGGTACCGGCGAGTATGTGATCGGGTCGCCTCTTTTCGACAGGATTACCTTTACACCACAGGGAGGGAAGCCATTTGTAATTGAGACAACGGGCAACGGACCGGGTAAGCCATATATCATAGGAGCTACTCTCAACAGCAAGGTGATTACCAGGAACTTTCTGACTCACGACGAGCTTAAGGCAGGAGGGAGGCTTCGTTTCGTTATGAGCGATACTCCGGCCCGTGAGAGAGGTGTATCTGAGGCAGATGTCCCATATTCGATGAGTCGTGAGGAAAAGCGTTAAAAGTTTTCATTTTGAGAGATAATGATTATTTTTGTGCACTTTTTGCGATGCAAAAGCATTAAGGCGGGGTGTAGCACAGTTGGCTAGCGCGCTACGTTCGGGACGTAGAGGTCGGAAGTTCGAGTCTTCTCACCCCGACTAAGTAAATCAAGATGCCGTTGTAAATCAATCAATTACAACGGCATTTTTCTTTGTAGTAGAAAAAGTGGTAGAAAATTATCGTTGGATTTAATCAATCAAATAATGTTGGTGGATTAATACCTGCAACGAGTTCTTCAAAATTGTCGGGGCGAAACTGTTCAAATTCCTTTTGTGGTACTTTTATATACTCCCATGCCGAATCTGTCAGTTCGGTTGCAATCCTGCACCAATTAATTGCAGCATTATCTTTGAGCCTTACCTCGACATCTTCTCTGCCCTTGGTTTCAATAATCCAATTCGTGTCATTATCGGTAATGGCAATAAAATCTGGGAAATAATTCCGAATGTTCGCCAGAGTATCAGTGTACTGGATGCAAAAACCGAATTGTTCGGGTAGTTTTGCAAACGCCTTTACATCGTCTGCTTTTTCAAGGAATTTTGCAAAATTGTATTCGAATTCGTTATCACATGGTGTGTAATTAAATATGGTTTTTTTTGCATCCAGAACCTTTTTTGAGGTTGGAAATGGCAGTGTAGTTGAAAGAAACCTGTTCGCAGATAACAGTTGAGGTTCTTTATGTTCAATTACAATTTCCCGTAATGCTTTTTCAAACTCCTTTATAACAACAAAACTTGCAACATTACTGCTTATTGCAGGTATTACACCTGTGTCATTTAAATCAATGGATTTACCAAATGCTTTTAGTTCAAAAAATTCACGGACTTTGGGTGCAATTAGTGCAAAGTGTGACGGCAATTTAATGTTCTGTGCTATTCTGCGGGCATAGTAACCTATAACTTCTTCAACAGTCTGTGCTGGGGGAATCGAATATTCTCGCTCCAACAGTTTTTCATCAGTTAAAATGTCCCTTCCTTCGTAAATGAAAGTTTTTGTTTCACCAATTTCTTTGCCTTTAAACGGTAAAACGTTCACATTGAATTTAGAAACATCAATGCTGCCAATTTCTTCTGCCAGTGATTTCTTTCTTGCGAGTACTGATGAAATATCTGGTACACCAATGTCAAAGTCTTTTTTCTCATCCACTGGTTGCACTGTAAGAATCTTCAATTTGTCTTTGCCAATTTGGAA
>CAYUOS010000115.1:0-10717 GCA_964446435.1 uncultured Rikenellaceae bacterium
AGACAATGATATCATTGCCGAAAAGGTTGTCAGTTATGCCGACGGTAGTGACATAATAACACGAAGAAGTATCACTGCTGCCGTTTTGTGTAACCTGTACAGAGTAGTTGCCGTTGGCGGCAGGTGTGAATGTGCGGTCAGTCTCTCCCGGAATCAATGCATGATTATTATCGCAGTCGAGCCATTGAAAAGTTGCCCCGGCAGCATTGGCGGTAAGCGATCCCTCTCCCTGAGTGACCGAGACATCAACCGGCATCGGCGTTTTGGTGATGGTGTCGGTGGTAACTATACTCCATAATCCCTTAGCATCCCTGAAGCGAAAATGTATAAGGTGGTCTCCTTCTGCAACCTGTCTCATGTCGATGGCAGGTGCAAGGGTATATTGGGGAACCGGGGTTGTCAGAAAAACAGTAACTGCATCATCGCTATTATTGTCGAACCAGTAAGTGAATGCTGTTATTATATTGTCGGAGTTGATACCCCGGGGTGCCTTGAAAAACATCTCACTCACTGTACTGCTGACGAGTCCGTAGGAGTCGCGAAATCTTATATTAAGCACGTTTACGCCGTCGGGCAGGGAAGAGACATCGATATTGCCGGTAATCAGGTACTGCTTGCTATTGCCTGCCTGTGCCAATACTCTTCCTGCATAGTCGTTATTGAACCAGTACTCATATTCTGCCAGATGGTTTTCGGCTGTTGCATTTATCGGGATCTTATAGAACATCCCTTCGATGATGCTGCTCCACAAACCCTCTTCATCCCTGAATCTCATGTATAGTACGTTAACCCCGTCGTGCAGTGACGATACGTCAAGGTTTTCGGTTAGCAGGAATTCTTCAGTGGAACTAAAGGGTATTTCAATCTTTCCAGTGCGGTCGTTATTGAACCAGTACTCGCAGGCAGCAAGCCTGTTCTGCGCCGTGGCCGGTGTATATGCCTGCATTATGAGGTAAGCAACTACGATGGTAATTCTTGGTAATAGCCGCATAACTTATCTTTTTTGGGCACCTGCCTTTACCACGATTGAAAGCTGACCGTTTTCGTCTGTGGCGGGAGCTATACTCTTGATAATGATATGCGGATTGGAAGGGACGGCGCCCTCCTTGTAGGGGTAGAAACCCCCATAGATGCCAACCTCTTTATTATCGTTGCCCGGATAGGAGGCAGGATTCTGAAGGTGGTAATTGTATTCATAGCCGAAGGCAGTGCCTTCCTGGTTTATGAATATGTCAGCCCGGGTGACCGCATAATAATTGCCGGAACCCTGGGGGTTCGTTCCAAGAATCGGCGAGCCATTTACAAATATGTTATTGAAAAGCTTGTTTGTAAAGCCACTAATGTACCTGTTGTCGGTGCTCCAGAAGATATTATTATGCAGATCGTTGTTGTCGCCGCCAATAATATAATATGAGGCAGTTCCGGTAAACGTATAAAGGAATATATTGTTCTTGATGACATTTCCGTAGCTGTTCAGAAGCCTTCCCTGGATAATGTTGTTGAATACTCCAATATTCTGTCCGTTCTGCAGGCTTATGTGTCCTACAATAACATTATTGAATATATTGAGGTTTTTACTGGGATTCGTCATTCCTCCGTTGATGTCAATTGCTCCGTTTATTTTACACCTTATAATCGTGAGATTGTCGACAGCATGGTTATTGTACAGAGTGAGGTTGGAGGTTATTTCAACACCTTCAATATGGGTACCGTCGGCTTCTTCATACAGGTTAATGGCTCCTATCAGTATGGTTTTTCCTGTTGCAAGTGTTGAATCGGGATAATGCCCTGCTCCGTAAATACGAACCTTTTTATTGATATAGGAAGGGGTTGAAAAGCCTCCGCCGGGAAGGTAAATTGTGTCTCCGTGTGTTGCTTCAGTATAGGCAAGCCTGAAGGCTTCAGTACCGGTAAATAGCTTTATTCCTGTTGAGGAATGAAGTGCAACTTTCTGTCCTTGCAGCATGATTGCAATAGCAATAGTAATTACAAATAGTGTAATTCGCTTCATAATCAATAAATTTGATGGATTAAAAACAGTGTCATCAGGTCAAATGACGCCTTACTGGCGCAATAGTTCAGAAGCTCCTAAAATAGATATTTGCTGCTGATTATTCCAGTACAGAACCAAAAGTTTTCATAGTTGTAAAACATATAACGGCAGGAGGCCTGACGAACCCCTCAGTCTTCAGGTCTGAATAATACCCTTCATCAGGCTGAGGGTTGCGCTCAGTTTTGCCGAGCCGGCGTCGATTGAAGTGATCCCACCGCTGGCCAGGTGACGCAGGTAGAGCGATGCCGAAAATATGTCGACTTCGGGGAAGGCGGCTCGTTTTGCCTGCAGCGTGAAGAACCAGCTTGCCATCTTCAGCCTTGAGCTGTTGGTAATGGGATACCAGTAGCAAACAAGGGGCCTGACAGAAGAGACTCCCTCAACAAAGCCATCGGGCTCGTTCATGGGAAGCAGCACTTTGCCCAGATTAGCAGTGTCGGTGAACGAGCCGGTGCGCTCGTCCCACTGTTTCCGGTACATGCCGATGGCGTAGTTGTTCAGTTGCCTGTCATTCATACCGGGCCTGAGCGTGCGTGGAACGCCTGAGGTGTAAACCGACCAGTTCTTCACCTCGGTCTGGTAAAAGATTTCCTTCCCGTCACCTGAGACCACAAGCCACCTGTCGAGTCGCTGACGGCTTTCCACCGCCGATGGCTCTTCGGCTGTAACGCGACAGCTGAAACCCTGTCCCTCGAAATGGTGCCGTGCAATTCCGAGTATCAGGTCAGCTCCCAGGAATGTCGTGATAGCTGAGACGTGTGAGGCGTTTTCCGCCCTGTAGACGTCGTAGAATTCAAGCAGTTTTGGAATATTGACTTTCATGCAGAGATGGTTAGTGGATTAAAGATAGTAAAATCTGAATAAATTGAGGTTTCAGGTGCCGGGTCTAAGGTGCCAGGAAAATTTTTTCTAATTTTAGCGTCATTAAAATCTAATCCTAACCTCTATTTATGAAACGAAGACTATTTTTCCTCCTGCCGGCAATTATGTTCGTGGCCGGTATTTTTATTTTCAGCGGATGCAAAAAGAAGGTCGATGAGCCTGTCACCGTAACCGATATCGACGGTAATGTCTATAACATTGTGAAGGTTGGTGACCAGGAATGGCTGGGCAGCAATCTTAATGTCACCCGCTACCGTAATGGAGACCAGATACATCAGGGGCTGACAACTGCCAACAAGCAGGGTGCTTATATCAACTACAGCAATGAACCGGGTATCACCGATACATATGGGAGACTCTACAACTCCTACGCCGGGCGCGACCCCAGGGGAGTCTGTCCGGTTGGCTGGAAGGTGCCTGCCAGGGATGAATGGGAGCAGATGATCACCTTGCTTGGCGGCTATGATGTTGCCGGAGCCAAATTAAAGGAACAAGGACTCGAACACTGGCTTGATCCGAACAGCGGAGCCTCTGATGACTATGGATTCAAGGCACTACCCGGAGGTTACGGCAGTGGAGTCGGGGTATACCTCGGATACTATGCTTCATTCTGGACAACCACCAGGGTTTATGGTGAGGACAATGATGAAACCTTTATGTACTATTTGTATTATAACAATACCACTATTGCCCGCGACTCAGACTTTGGTTCTTCAGGTTATTCAATAAGATGCATCAGGGAATAGCCTGCTGTTAGCTGTATCAGGTTGTCGTTCAGGAAAAGCCTTTTCACCGATCTCATCCTCAGAAGTATCTGGTGGTAGTGACAAGGAAGCCCCTGTTCTGAATCTTTCCGTCGGCGGGGTCAAGGTTTACCCTGTTCAGGCCGTATTTGTACACGTAGGTTATTTGCATCTTCATTACGTTCATTCCGCCACCGAGGCGCAGACCGTAGTCTGTTTTATCATATTTCAGGTTAAAATCTGCGGGGGAACCGGCTTCGCGTCCTGCAAAGGAGTGAGCATAATACGCACCTGTCAGCAGGAATATGGTCGGTTCAACAATTGTTCCACCGCGGTTGGTAAGCAGCAGGTCGATCTGCGGCACCACAGAATGGGTGCGGAGTTTCCCGGCTTCAGTCTTGCTTCCTGAGAACTGGTAGATTACTGCGGGCTGCAGGCGGATTGTCCTTGACAGTCGCACCTGGGCTTCAAGGCCTGCCTCGGCCGAGAATAGTGGCTTGGCGTTGAAGAACTGAGTTGTATGGGCATGAAATGTTGAGCCGTACCCTGCCCTGAATCCTGCCTGCACAGCAGGGTCGACTTTTCGTGCAATATAACGTGAGTCGGCTTCAAGCGACTGCAGGTTCGAAAGCTCAAGGGTAAGGTCAGCCATCATTTCCACGATACGGCTCATGCCCACGTAGTCAAGCAGGTGGGCATCATCCTCGGGCTTATGGTACGGTGATATCAGTCCGGTTGAGATGTAAACGGAAGGGATATCAAGTTTTGCAAATGGCCATGTGTCGGTGCGGTATTCTATCTTGTTCTTTGCCTCTTTTACCGGAAGTGAATGTCTTGCGATTGCAGCCGCAGCGATCTCTTCACCTCCAGCCAGCGACCTGAATCCCGCGTGGTTTATTCCGGTGTTCTTGCCTAACATCCCTACCATGTCGATGCTGAACATCATCTTCACGTTGAACCTTCCCGGAGTTTGTGTCTGTGCAAAGGCCGTTGAACCGAGCAGTCCGGCCTCCTCACCATCAAATGCTGCAATAATTATGCTTCTGCCGAGGGACCCCTGGTTCCCCCGAAGCAATTTGCCGATTTCAATGATGGCAGCCACCCCGGAGGCGTTATCGTCGGCACCGTTCCATACAACCTTCTGGCTGCCGACGTTCTTCCAGCCCATATGGTCGAAGTGCGCGCCCAGGAGGATGAACTCGTGCTTCAATAGCGGGTCTGAGCCCTCAATGATGCCAATGATGTTCTTGCCTTCTATCAGGGCAGAGGTCAGAAAGTGGTTGAAAGGGTGAATGTAGCTTCCGTTGTAGGGCGCGGTGAAGCCTGCCAGCTCGTAATGCCTTGTAATATAGTCAATTGCGAGGTGTTTTTCAGGGAACCCAAAGCCTCTTCCCGCGAGAGAGTCGGATGCGAGGATGTGAACGTGGTTGCTGAGGTTTTCGACCAGTTGTGGCCGCTGGGCTGTTGCCGCGGTGATCGCCATGACGGTTGCGGCTGCGAAGAGGAGTTTTCTGAGATTCATTGCAGATTATGTTGGACGAAAGCAAATTTAATAAAAAGATATGGTTTTTGAGGGACAGCTTTAAGGGTAGTCAGGGAGTTGGCAAAAGAAACTATATTTGGTTTCTATTGGCTAGTAAATGCATCAGCAGACATAGAAGGTATGAATACATTTGCCGACCGGGTAATTCAATTTAACAAAAGTCTGAAACTGGAAGTCGCATTACCACCCGGCATCAGAGTCATGAATCCCTTTGCTGAGAATCCGGCTGCGCTTGAGGTTTCGTCGTCGTTTTACCGGAAGTACTACAGTGACAACAGTGAGCGGACCCTTATTCTGGGCATCAATCCGGGTCGTTTCGGGGCAGGGGTGACAGGTGTGCCATTTACCGATACTAAGCGCATGAAGGAGAAGTGCGGACTGGAGATAAATGATTTTTCAACCTACGAGCCCTCCTCTGTTTTTGTATATGATGTTATTGAAGCCTGGGGTGGGGTGGAGGATTTCTATTCCTGCTTCTATATCAATTCGCCGTCTCCGCTGGGATATGTCTCAATAAACAAGCAGGGTAGAGAGGTTAACTTCAACTACTACGACAGCCGTGAGCTTGCAGCTGCAGTGCGGCCTTTCATGATTGATTCGCTACGGGCTCATATTGATGTGGGGTGCCGCACCGATGTTGCTTTCTGCCTTGGTTCCGGGAAAAATTTCGAATACCTGAGCCGGCTGAACGACGAGCTACTCCTTTTTGGGCGGCTGGTTGCGCTTGACCACCCGAGGTTCATAATGCAATATAAGTCAAAGTATAAGAAGGAGTATATTGACAAATACCTCAGGTTGCTGGGTGGCGTTGTAGGCCAGAACAGATAGCTACTATTTGTATGAACAACTATTGACGCTCTACTTCAGACAGATACTGCTAACAATATTATTAATAGCTATTTAAACAGGGCAGGATCGGTAGATCTGACATCATTTACAAATACAACTACAAATGCCTGGTCGAATCCGGCTTTCCGGGCTGCGTTCTGCAGGTCTCTGGCCGGAGCCAGGGTACTGAACTCGCCGATACAGGTACGATAACTGCCTACGTAGAAATACTCAAATGTTTTGTAGGTAACATTATTGACCTTTATCTCGTACGATCCTCTTGCTTTCGGATTTGACGCCAGCTGTACTCTGTAGACAACCACATCTTTTTTCTCAGCCGGTTTTGTTGCAGCATCCTTGGTGGGGGTAACTGCCTTCTGTTCGTCAGCCTTTGCGATTGCAGTTTTTTCAGGTTCGACTTTTTTCTCGTCGGGTTTTATTACCGGCGTTACAGGGACTTTTGTTTCAGGTTCCTTTTGCTGAAGTGCTGCCGGTTTTTCAGCTGCGTCGGTTACAAGCAGGTCGGGATCGAAGGATATTACATCGTTTCTGAAAGCGGCCACGGTAGCATTCGGATAGTCGTTTTGTATAAGGAAACGCTGAAGCTCAAGGGCCTGTGTGAGGTTTTCATATTCTCCGACATAGAGCCGGTAAGCTCCGGCATACAGGTATTCGAACACAGGGTATACATTTGATCCAATTGTAAGTTGAGGCCTCGTCTTCGGATTGAAGCTGGTGAGGAACTGTACCCTGTAAACGATTCTGTCGTCATCGCGGCGGGTTGCTGTCCTTCTTGGTTCGGCAGACCTGTCTGTGGCCTGAACCGCGGGTTCGAGGGCCAGGATGACCATCTGCGGTATATCGGGTCTGGTAAGATACTGAGGAAGGTTCATTCCGGCAGTCAGACTTGTTTCAACCATATCGACCCTGTATAGCTGTATGTAGGTTCTTCCGAGGTTCTCCTTTACGGTATAGAAAGCGGTTTTGCCGGTGTTTCTGTCGATGGTGAACGCAACATCGTCATATATTGTGTTGATAGGTGTTGCCAGGTTTATAGGTCTTTCCCAGGTGTTATTGTTGAATTTGCAGACGTAAATGTCATAACCCCCAAAACCCTGAATATTGTTTGAAGAGAAGTATAGGTTGTTTTCACCATCGAGAAACGGAAAAACCTCATTGAAGGTGGAATTGACCGCGTTACCCATGTTAACCGGATCAGACCATTTTCCATTGGTATTTAGTGTTACGTAAAGATCCATTCCTCCGTAAGAGTCAGAGCGGTTTGAGGAAAAGATCATTATTTTGCCATCGGACGAGATGGCGGGATGCGTGTATGTTGCCCTGTCGCTGCAGAATTCAAGGGGATTGGCATCCATTACCCAATCGCCGTCAGCATATTCGGCCCTGAATATCTTTTGTGTGCCGTCGCCTGCGTTCCTCGTGAAATACATCAGGGTATAGTCCTTGTTGAAGGTTGTCGCTTCAGGGGGGTAAGTAAATGAGGCTGAGGCGTTAAATGCAAATGATTTTCCGAGGGTGGGCCCATCCAGCTCAGCGTAGTACGCACTGATGGTTCCGAACGAAAGGTGGTCGGGCAACATGTTTACCCTTGATTTTGACGATGCCAGGAACAGTATTCCGTCTTTGTAAAACTGTACTCCCGATGATGGCGGTATTATGGGAAGGTCGAAAGCGCTTACCCTCAGCGGCTGGTTAATTATTGTATCGGGAACCGGGATATTTTGGTGTGGGTTGGTCTCCACCGCGGCAAGCATCTCACCGGTCAATGCAAGAGTCAGCAGGTTGAGGAGGAATATTGCGGATATTATTGCTGGTTTTTTCATGGCATGTGGATTTCTGTTATTACCAATGGTTCAGTCGTGACACTCCTGATTTTATGGCAGCCAGATTCATTCCGAAAGCGATCTCTGCCATTGGCGGTGTCCTGTAGAAGGGAGATCTTCTCTGCATCTCGAAATAGGCGCCGATATGAAATTTCGGGTATTTGAACTGAAACAGGAATGATACATTATCCAGATTGTTTAAATAGGTTCCCAGACAAAACTTGCCGAAGTAGAGTCTCAGGGCGGGTTTGATCATATCGAGTGGTTCCAGTGACAATGAGTCATCGGCAACTATGAACAGCGATGGTTCTATTACCATATTATAGAAACTCTGTATGACGATTTTGGTTCCTGCATTAAGGTAATACTGGCGCGAGACAGGGATTGTGCTGTATCCCAGGGTGTCGGGTTCGGCTGGCTTGCCGAAGATATTTGTTGCTGATATGCCGGCGTAGATGAACGGACTGTAATAGTATATGCCCACGTCCATATTCGGGAAGAATGTACTCTTTGAGGGTCTGTTCAGGTCTTCGTTTCCCTGGTAGTTATTGAAAAGGGCTTTCAGGGAGCCGCCCACCGAGATGTATGAGAGTGCATTTCTGTCGAGTTTAAGATGGTATGCCCCAGTGGCGACGATGCCGACGATGCGCGATATGTTGTTCATTTCGTTGAACACGATTCCGCCAACGCCTATGTTGGTGAATTCGGGTATCCCTTCAGATGAAAAGTAGCCGACACCAGGTTTTGACAATCTGCCATTGAAGCTAACAATCTGGGAGTTGAGGTCTCCGTGCTTGCCTGCGTTCAGGTCAACAGTCGTGAAGTCCTTGCTGCCTGCTACAGCCGGATTGATAATGAATGGGTTGAAGATTCTGTATGACACCGGATAGAGGGGAGTCTGTTGTCCCTTTGCCAGTACGCCCGAGAGAAGGATACAGAGCATCAGGATCAGGTATTTTGTGGCGTGTTTGGCGTATTGTGTTTTCATAATTCTCATGGCTTGAATTACAGATTTATGATAACCTGTCTGACAGTGATAATTTTAGAACACCTGGTTTTTGTCAGCTACTAACAGAAAATAAAATTACGAAAGTTTCAATAATAATACACGAAATGGACAACTCTTCTTAAAAAAAGAGAGAACGCTGACATGCAAAAAGCTCTGTCCTTGAAAAACTTCTCTTGGTGGATGTTTTTTTGCAGTTAGTCAAATAAAATATTGCAGCATTTTAAAAACGTGTATTTTGGTTTGCTTGTACCTGTTTTTCATCTGGCTTGAATAGGCTGTTTTTCATCTTCAATCCATGTTGAATGCACCTACTGGCTGACGGAACTTTTTCCTAAGAAATTTACAAGTAGAAGCTGCTTCTCAGTGAAAGTGTTGACACTTTTTCAGGGAATCTGCCTGATACGCGAAATACGACAGTATTATGAAGGCAATGCTTTGTTCAACGGGAAAAATAGCTGATGAAACCCCTTTTCTCAGGGTGGTTTCTTCTGTAGTTCTTTTAATATTGTTATCTGTTAATGCTTTTGCTCAGCCAATCGTTGATTTCAGTGCTGATAGGACTTCAGTATGTGTCAGCGAAGTTGTAACATTTTCTGACTTATCTACAGGGATAGTAGGATCGGCCACCTATTCATGGAGTTTTGGTGAAAATGCAACGCCTTCAAATGCAACAGGAGCCGGGCCTCACCTGGTAACTTATTCTGCTGCAGGAACAAATACAGTAACTTTAACAGTAACCGATGAAGTTGGTGCCTCTACTGAATCTAAGAACAATTATATAACCGTCAATCCGGTCAATTCTGTCTTGCTCACATCAAACCCTGGGTCGAACAATCAGTCTGTATGTCTCAACTCTCCAATCTCAGCCATCAGTTACACTACTTTCGGTGCAAGTGGAGCAACATTCTCGGGCCTTCCATCCGGAGTCACCGGAACGTGGACTGAGGGGTTGGCCTTAATAAGTGGGATTCCATCTGTTACAGGAAACTTTAGCTACACAATCACACTAACTGGTGGGTGTGGTGATATAACCGAGTCAGGTGGTATAATTGTAAACAGCCTTCCTGCAACTCCGATTGTAACAGTTTCAGATCGTTGTGATGGCACTTCAATACTTACTACTTCATCTCCAGGGTTGTTAGCTTGGAATACTGGGGAGACTACTTCAAGTATTACGGTAACGAGTGCAGGTACTTATTCAGTAATTACAACGCTTAATGGTTGTTCCAGTATTCCGGGCGTTGCAAGTGCATCACCAAAGAATGCTCCTCCTAATCCTGAAGTCAGTGTTGACTGCTCGATGGGATTGGGCGAGGCGTTAGTTATTGTCACTAATCCGGTTGGTGGGAATTATTTGTATAACCTTAATGTAGACCCATCAGGCAGTGGCCAGCCACAACCGAGTAATCCTACCCCAAGGAGTACTTTCCAGCCAGATCCTTTTTTTATTGGGGTAGCAAATGGAGAATACTCAGTAGCAGTGAGGAATTCTGATGGTTGTACATCAACAAGTACTCTGTTTCAGGTAGTGTGTGGAAGTACCGATGTGCCGACATTGACTCTTGGGAGTAATACTGGTAATGCGTGCGGAACGAATTCATTCGCCGTTTCCAATAATACATTTGGAGGAAGTGCCACGCAGGTTACCATAAGCACAAATGGTGATGGTATAGTATTCCCGGGATCGACAAGTATGAGCCCATTCACCTTTACTTATACCCCTTCACCAGATGATTTTGGCAAGACAATTACCATTACACTTACGACAAATAATCCTTTGGGTCCACCTTTTGAAGCAGCATCTGCAACATTCTC
>CAYUOS010000116.1:0-10615 GCA_964446435.1 uncultured Rikenellaceae bacterium
GTTCCCTGATAAGCTCGAGGGCAATATTAAGCCTTTTCCGCTGCCCTCCGCTGATAACCTTGTTAAGTGGAGACCCCACCTTCATGTCGCGCTTGTCATAGAGACCCAGGTTGCCGAGTGTCTTATCAACCAGGTCTTTCAGTTCAGGTGCAGTCTTGTCGCTGTAACTAAGGGCTGCAGCATAGTATAGATTGTCGAAGACTGTAAGATCCTCAATCAGCATGTCATCCTGGGGTACATAACCGATAACACCTTCCAGATCACTTTCACCTGCATGAACATCTCTTCCGTTTATCCTTACCTGTCCTGTATTTGGCTTCCGGCTTCCGCTAAGAATATTCAGCAGTGTGGTCTTTCCGCTGCCGCTGGCCCCCAGGATGCCAATCAGGTTGCCTTCAGAAACGGAAAAGCTTACACCACTTATGGCCTTATGACCATCACTGAAGCTACACGTAATGTCTGAAGCGATCAGTGACAGCCTCTCTCCCTTCCTCTCCTCCATGAACTTCGACACGATATCGGTGTAGTACAATGGGGTACCCTGCGATGAACGCAGAGAGCCTCCGCTGGGGAAGGTGTAGAAATAGCCCTGGGAGACGGGCAGGCCGTTGAGGAACAGTTGATAGTCAGAGATATACTTAAGAAAATATATATCTGCAGATTGTATGCGGAGTATGATAATAAGGAAATCTCTGAAACCTGTAACAATCCTGCTGCAACTCTCGCATTCCAGCTCTTTGTCATCAAGTACAAGTATTGAATGATTTCCTGAAAGTTTTTCCGGAGAGTCATGCCTGATGAACTGCTCTATGGAAGTGAACTCATCAAGTGGTATTCTGAAGACTTCAGCCACCGTGTTGATTATGTTCATTCTCTGAGGGGTGAACTGTTTGTCTGCATTAACCAGTTCATACAGCCTCATCAGAACCACAACCTTCTGGGGCTGGTTGAGTGTCCGGGTTATCTTCTTGCAGATGCTCAGTATCTTGACGGAGTCCTTGACTGATGGAGAATCACTTTGCCCGGTGCTCTTGGCATCTGCCACAGGCCCGGCGTGAGAGTCAAACAACTCCATATACTGATCGACAGACTCATGGGTCAGCTGTTTACTGAGGAACCCGAGTACATAATTCCTTTCATTCACAAGCATGCCCCCGTCCTGTTTTACAATCAGTGCAAACAGCTCCATTAAAGCCCGGAGTATCTCCTCGCTCATGACAGGTCAGGTAGTGTTGTAAAGTGTAAAACTAACCTAAAAAAAGTAGATTTAATACACCCTTTAAAAAATTTGCAAAGCTTACCTTCGGGCTCTCTCCTCCTCCCTTTTCTTGTCGAGGTACTTTTTCCCATTAATAATCCACTCTTCCGGATCTCTCCCCAGCAAATGGTGATTGAAAAACTCGTTTACCTTCCTGGTATAATCAAGCTGGTTTTCCTTCCTGGCAAGAGAGTGGTTCTCTCCGTCATAAACCAGCATTATGTAAGGTTTTTCCATTCTCCGCATTGTGGTGAACATCTCAATTCCCTGGTGCCAGTCTACCGCTCCGTCTTCAGTGCCGAAGGCAACAAGCAGCGGAGTTGTTATGTTCATTGCCTGGAACATCGGCGAGTTGGCTATGTATTCATCCATTATCTCCCACCATGGTTCCCTTAGTCTTCCCTGCGAGGTCTCGAAGATGTTCTGGTTCGGATTCCCGCTGTTCCAGTAAATCTCGTTGTACATGCTTATCATGTTTATCAGCGGAGCTCCTGCCACTGCAGCCGAGAAAAGATTGGTCTGGGTTATTATGAAGCTTGTCTGGTAAGCACCCCAGCTATGTCCCATAAGGCCAACCTTCTTCTCATCAATCATCCCTGTCTTCAGTACTGCCTCAACAGCGGGCACAACACAGTCAACAGCTGAGTTCCCCGGATGGTTGGTCTTGTAAACAATGTCTGGCTGAAAGATAAAGTACCCCTGGGTTGTGTAGTTGCTGGTGTTATATGCACTTCTTGTTGAAGGTGTGACATACCTGTGGAGGACATTTGACCTGATTTCATAAATATAAACGATCATCGGGTACTTTTTGCCGGGTTCATAGTTGGCCGGATAAAACAGTGCCCCCTGCATCTCTTTACCGTCACGGTTTTTATAATGAATCAGTTCGCTGTAACCCCATTCATATTCAGCCTGGTGGGGATTCGTGTTGGTCTGTACTACCGGAGCCGTGAAGGCATAGTTGGTGGTAACAAAATTGGGAGACTCGGCATAAGTCTCTGACCTGTAAAGGAAGATGTCACTGTTCTTTGCCTTTGAAAGTCCTGATATTGCCCTGTCCTGATAAATCAGCATTCCCGGCCTTCCCTTGACAGGTATCCTGTAATAGCCACTCTTCTTGTCGATATCCCCGAAGGCAGTGAAATGCATATCCTTCGCGGGGTCGATGAAGTTGTCTTCTGTTTCAAGCCGGGTAAACCTGTAGATAATGTCGTTATCCTTGCCTGAGGTCAGCCTGACAGCCTGTGATCCGTCTGTGGGAATACGCCATACATCATATTCATCATAGGCAAGAAAACCCCTGTCGTCCTTTAACCACCCTGCGTTCCCGAAAGGCGGTTTTACCTCTCTCGGACTGTCATCGCGGGTATTCCAGAATACTGTCGGAACCTGGGCCGTCAGGTTTCTGTGTGCACCCTTGTAGATATCATACACCCACCAGTTCTTGTCCTTGAAGTATAGAATATACTTTCCATCAGGCGATGATCCTGAGACAGATGAGAACATCTCGAGTATCTTTTTCTTCTCCCCTGTAAGAGTGTTGATAATGTAATAGTCAAAAAGCTCCTCCCTGAAGGCAGGCCTGTACAGGTTCGTATTCATTGCAAGTGCGTGCTTGCCATCGCCGGTTAAAGATGCCCTGGTTAACTCTTCATCGGTGATCCTGACCACTGAGTTTGGATCAATATTCCATGCAAAAAGCCAGGTGAAGTTGTTATCAGTACTGTAGGTCACCTTCTGTCTCGGCTGTATCGGGTCATCCTTCCAGTGCCATATGTCAAGCCCGGGCAGCTTTTCTGTATCAGAAGAACGGTTGTTCCTTGCCCGTGGCGGTTTGGGCGTCCAGGTGTAGACACCGAAGAAAAGTGTCTTCATATCCTTTGACCAGACCGGACGATAGTTTTCGCTTATGCGCATATCCTGCGGAATTGCCTTTGACAACAGCGGATCGAAAACCTTCAGGTCGCTCTTGCCATATATATTCCTTAACGTGTAGAGACGGTAATTTACCTCAGTATGTACTGTGTCCCTGAACTCCTTCATGAATGCCAGTGCGTTACCTTCCCTTTCCCATACCAGGCTCCGGTATTTAGCCGTATCATTATCAATGAACATGATCGAGTAGTCGGCAAGGTTCAGCAATTCAACCCCGTTACCTTTCCTGTCTTCCGCATCTATTATGTAGGCCAGCCTGTTGCCCGGCTTGTTGACAGCCGACTCTGCCACATTGCCTATGTTCTTGACCCTGCCAGTTGTCAGATGGCACAGGAATATGTCGCGGGTTCTCTTGTCTCCTGCATATCCGTTCATTATCAGATGCGATCCGTCACGGGTGAAGAGAAAACTCTCGGTGTTCTCAAATACCTTTTCGGTTCCGTCAGCAAGATTCAGAAGCCTGGTTTTAAACCTTATCGGCTTGCGTTGCTCTCTCATCTGCTCAGTCTCCTTCTCACTGTATCCGATTCTCATGGCTGCCCATTTCGAGTCGGAAGAGAATTGAAGTCCTGATGAAAGGGCATACCCCGATAGTTTCCCTGTGTTGATATTCTTCACAAAGAGGGAATCATCCCCATCAACCATACGTATCGACCAGCTCATCCACCTTCCATCGTCAGAAAGGCTTGCCTGGCCAGGTGTCGACCACTTGGCCCAGTCTTCGCTGGTTACCGGCTTGCGGGCCTCCTGGGCTCCCACGATTGAGAATCCTGATGCTATCAGGAAAACGAGAATGCGAAATGCTGTTTTCATTAATGCTAGTTATAGGTTACAGATGCGTCAAATTTACTAATATCCTGTTAGCATGAGGGCCATTATGAGTTTTACTCTGCGAAGTAAAACATGTTTTACGGCATGATTTTTGGGGCTTTTTACCTGGTTTTAAAAGAAAAGCCCCGTCATGCTGAAAACGACAGGGCGATCTGGGAGCGCCTTACGAGGCGCTTGCGGGTGGAGATAAGGGGAATCGAACCCCTGACCTCGTGACTGCCAGTCACGCGCTCTAGCCAACTGAGCTATATCCCCTGAAAGGCTGGGCAAATATACAAAAAAATAATTATTGCAAGCATTTCAGTGAGTAGGGTAAGGATGGACCAGAGGTAGCCGGAAACAGTTCGTGTTTCACAACAGTTACAGGAGCAGGTTAATGAGTTTGCAATTGGAGAGTAAATAGTTAATTTTGCAAAACCGTTTAAAACTATTTGAGAATACAATATGTTGTTGTAATTTTAAGCCCTTAAAAAACAGAAGCGATGAATACCAAGAAAAGTGAGAAGGCCGATCTTGAGAACAAGAAGACAACGTTTCTTCAGCTTGGGCTCGTTGTAACGATAGCGCTTATACTTATTGCGTTTGAGTGGACCACGACCGAGAGGAAGGAAAACGTCTTTGCAAACATCCAGGAGGAGATCATAGAAGAGGAGCAGGCTCCCATAACAGAGGAACAGGAGCAGCCCCAGGAGGCACCACCGGAAGTCAATGTTACCGATATTTTCGAAATCGTTGACAATGACGTCAAAATCGAAAACGAAATCCTTTTCAGCGACCTCGTTACAGAGGACACCCAGGTAGCAATGTATACCTGGAACCCGGTAGTGGCAGAGGAAGAGAAGGAAGATGACGTATTCATGATAGTTGAAGATATGCCAACCTTCAGGGGCGGTGATGTTCAGAGATTCAGCAACTGGGTAAGGGAGAGGGTCAAGTATCCGCAGATTGCCCAGGAGAACGGAATACAGGGCAAAGTGTTCATAGGCTTTATCGTGGAACCAGATGGTTCGGTAAGTAATGTAACCGTGCTTCGTAGTGTCGATAAGTCACTCGATGATGAGGCCGTTAGAGTGGTTCAGTCTTCACCAAGGTGGGCACCCGGAAAACAGAGGGGCCAGCCTGTCAGGGTAAGATTCTCAATCACCGTGAATTTCCAGCTGCAATAATGATTATTGAATGATATCAGAAGAGGCTGTTCCGTAAGGACAGCCTTTTTTTTATATATTGGCATTATCTTTGGTACCGGAAGTTACAGACTTACTAAAAAGAATGATATGAAAAAATTTCTACCCTTATTACTGCTGACAACACTCCTGTTTTCAGGGTGTGGATCTTCAAAGCGCCAGATGCAGACAGGCAACTACCACGCAGCGGTGGAAAAGGCAGTCAGGGAATTACGGCGGAATCCGAACAATAAGAAGGAGGCAGATAACCTGCAGAGAGCATATGTGATAGCCAATGAGCAGGATAATGAACGTATCAGGATGCTTAAGCTCGAAAGCAGGGCATCAAGCTATGACGAAATATATCTTACATACAAGCGTATGCATGACAGGCAGACCCTCGTGCGCACAGTAACACCACTTTCTGTCGGAAACCGGTCAATAGATTTTCCATATGTTGACTACATGGCAGAAATGGTTAACGCTAAAAGAAGGGCAGCTGATTTCTACTACGCAAACGGGATCGAACTAATGAAAAACAAAACCCGTGAATCATACAGGCAGGCTTATTATCAGTTCATCAGGGTCAGGGAGTATGTTGATGACTATCCTGAAATTGAACAGCTTATAAATGAGGCAAAATACCTCGGCATGAGTAGGGTACTTGTTACTGTCGAAAACAGGTCAATTATCAATTTCCCCCAGGAATTTGTAAACGATCTGCTGGCTCTCGACCTGCCACGCCTTAACAGCGAATGGGTTGAGTACCACACCGTTCATCTCGACCAGAATGTCCAGTACGACTACCTGGTTAAGGTCAACGTAAAGAATGTTGCAATCAGTCCCGATCAGACAATTCAACGTGATTCACTCGTAAAAAAGGAGGTCGAAGACGGATTCAACTATCTGCTCGACAAGAACGGAAATGTGATGAAAGACTCACTGGGCAATGACATCAAGGTAGTTAAGTATAAGACACTTCAGTGCGCTCTTATTGAATCGATTCAGACAAAAGCCTGTGTCATTGAGGGTGATGTAGAGGTTATACAGCTTAATCCGGAAAGGTTGATCAAAAGAGACCCCATTGGTGCAGAATCATTCTTCAGGCATGTCTCTGCAAGGGCAATAGGCGACCTTGCAGCCCTCAGTCCGGCTCAGCTTGAATCGACAAAGGTGCAGGCAATCCCATTCCCCCCGGACATTGAAATGGTATTACGCTGCTCTGAATCACTCAAGATGGCCATAAGGGGAATAATGCAAACCAACAGAAGGCATATAATTTAGGTTTCAGGTATGCTCCCGTTCGGTCGCGAACTCGCCCGGCTAAAGCCGGTCTCGGTTCAGGTTTCAGGTTTTACTCGCATTATTGGTTAGCTAGCCTCGCTATAAGATTTTCAAATGAAGGTAGCAGCAAAGACAGACGAAAGGGCCATTCTGATTGGCATAAGTTTTCAGGGACAGGACGTGGAGGTGACCAGGGAGTACCTCGACGAACTCGAGTTTCTGGCTTATACCGCCGGTGCAGTGGTTGTCGGGCGCTTCTGGCAGAACCTTGAGGCACCCAACCCGCGTACATTCGTAGGAACCGGAAAGGCTGAAGAGATAGCACACTTCATTAAGGAGAATGAAATCGATATAGCAATCTTCGATGATGAACTCTCTCCAAGCCAGATGAGAAACATCGAACGCATTTTCAGCTGCCGGATTCTCGACCGCACAAACCTCATACTCGATATTTTCGCCGGCAGGGCCCGCACCGCCCATGCAAAGACACAGGTAGAGCTTGCCCAGTACCAGTACCTGCTTCCAAGACTGACCCGAATGTGGACCCACCTCGAGAGGCAGCGCGGTGGTATTGGCCTTCGCGGTCCGGGTGAAACAGAAATCGAAACCGACCGTCGCATTATTCGTGACAAAATTGCCCGACTGAAGGAGCAGCTCGCGAAGATTGACAAGCAGATGGCCACCCAGCGAAAAAACAGGGCCAAACTCATCAGGGTCGCCCTGGTCGGGTATACCAATGTCGGGAAGTCAACAATAATGAACCTGGTAAGCAAATCAGATATCTTCGCCGAAAACAAGCTCTTCGCCACACTCGACACCACAGTCCGTAAAGTTGTCGTGGGCAACCTGGCTTTCCTGCTCTCCGACACGGTAGGATTCATCAGGAAACTGCCACACAGTCTTGTTGAATCTTTCAAGTCAACCCTCGATGAGGTGAGGGAGGCTGACATCCTGCTTCATGTGGTCGATATATCACACCCGGGGTTCGAGGAGCAGATAGAGGTGGTGAATGATACTCTGAAGGAGATCGACTCAGCCGGAAGAAACACTATTATGGTGTTCAACAAGATAGATGCCTACGACTTTATCGAAAAGGATGCAGATGACCTCCTGCCGGCCACCAGGCGTAATTTCTCACTTGATGAACTGAAACGAACCTGGATGGGTGCCAACCCCGATCATAAAACCATCTTCATCTCGGCAAAGCAGAAGACAAACATCCCGCAATTCCGCAATCTTCTGTATGATGAGGTAAGGAAGGAACACGTCAAACGATATCCCTACAACGATTTCCTCTACGAAACTGAAGTCTGAGATTTCGGCACAAGGCCCTCCTTAACCATGTACTCGGCAATCTGAATGGCATTGGTAGCCGCTCCCTTGCGGATATTGTCCGCCACAATCCACATATTCAGGCACTTCTCGCGTGTAAAGTCGCGTCTCAGTCTGCCCACGAACACCTCATCACGGTTAAAGGCAGTCAGCGGCATCGGGTAGAGATTCTGCCGCGGGTCGTCCTGCAAAACCACCCCCGGAAACGCTCCCAGCAGCCTTCTTACATCTCCGAGCTCAAACTCCTTCTCAAACTCGACATTGACCGCCTCTGAGTGGCCTCCCATTACAGGTACCCTCACAGCAGTAGCGGTAACCTGCACGGTGGGGTCCCCGAGAATCTTCTTCGTCTCGTTCGACAGTTTCATCTCCTCCTTCGTGTAACCGTTATCGAGGAAGACGTCACAATGGGGCAGGCAATTCCTGTGTATCGGGTGCGGATAAGCCATCTCACCCTCCACTCCCTTTGACTCGTTTTCAAGCTGAGTCACCGCCTTTACGCCTGTTCCGGTAACAGACTGGTATGTTGAAACAACAACCCTTTTAACCCTGTAAACCTTATGCAGCGGCGCCAGGGCCATCAGCATCTGTATCGTGCTGCAGTTCGGATTGGCAATTATCTTGTCACCGGCTTTTATCACACCGGCATTGATCTCAGGTACCACCAGAGGTATACCCTCCTCCATCCGCCATGCCGATGAATTGTCTATTACCACGGTACCAACCTCGGCAAACGCCGGTGCCCACTCTTTCGATACCGATCCTCCGGCTGAAAAGATCGCGAAAACAGGCCTCGCTTCCACAGCCTCCATAATGGTAATGACCTTGTGGGACTTCCCCCTGAACATCACCTCCTTGCCCGCTGACCTTGCCGACGCCGCCAGAATCAGTTCCGTCACCGGAAAGTTCCTCTCCTCAAGCACCTTAAGCATCGATCTGCCTACCATCCCTGTTGCCCCGACTACTGCTACCTTCATTTTAATTTGCTATTATGGTTAATCTTTGCGAAATTTATTACGGAATAAAGAGTCAAAAGTACTCTTTTTTAAACTTTTTGTCGCGCTGTATGAATAAACTTACCCTTATCATGGCATTCATGCCACTGGCTGCCTTTGCGCAGCTTACTGATAATTTCGAGTCGGGAACCATGGGCTCCTGGGTCGAATCAGTACCCGGACGCTGGAGCGCATCTGACGATAAACCGCTGGCCGGTAGCTACTCTCTGCGTCACGTCTTCGACAATCATGAGGCGGGAACCGACCAGGTGGGAATCGAAATCCGCGGGCTCAGCCTGGCTTCAGGAACCACGGCGTGGCAGTTCAGGCTGAGGCACGGGCATAATCCCTCATCATCAAACAACTGGTCGGTATTTCTGGTCAGCGATGCTGCTCCTTCATCAATGAGGCCGGGAGGACCGGTAAACGGATTCGCGGTAGCCGTGAACTTCACAGGCAGCGATGATATGCTAAGGTTGCTGAGGATAAGTAACGGTACGGCCACAACAGTGATCACCAGCGGTATCAACTGGGAGACCTCCATTGGAACCGACAGTGCCGCATTCATCAGAGTCGAACGTACAGTCGCAGGCGAGTGGAGCCTGAAGCTGCTCGACAATAATGAGTTGGTGGTGTCTGCAGCAACAGGGAAGGACACCTTTCTGCCGGTAGCCTCATGGTTCGGTATATGCTACAGGTACACCTCAACACTCGACAGGCTTCTCTGGTTCGACGACCTGAGAATCGACGGGTACTGGATTACCGACACCATCGCTCCGTCGGTTGAGTCAGTGCGTCCTACAGGCAGCAGTTCACTGCTGGTTCACCTGTCAGAAAAGATTGATGAAAGCAGCCTTGCAACATCAAACTGGCTTCTGCAGCCGGAAAACATCCACCCCGCCTCAATATCACAGGTCAACACGGTAACCCTTCGACTGAGCTTCAACGAACAATTCATCAACAGACACGAATACATCATAGTGGCAACAACCCTGTGCGACCCGACAGGAAACTGCAGCAACGGCATCTCTGCCGGCTTTACCTATGCCGTGGCTCTTCCCGGAGATATAATTATTTCGGAGATAATGGCCGACCCTCTTCCCGCGGTCCGATTGCCTCCGTTTGAATATATTGAGATACATAATACCTCCGCACTAACCTTCGATCTGGCAGGCTGGAGCCTTCTCTACAATGCCTCACCGACCCTTTTGCCTGACCTGACAATCGATCCGGGTGGTTATGTCATCCTGTGCGGCACAACAGCAACTGGTGCCATGTCTGAATCTGGCACAGCAGTCGGTGTCAAATCATTTCCCGCGCTTGCCGACAGGGGCGCTATTCTGGTACTACGCGACAGCAGTGGCATGATGATGCACGGGGTACAATACTCCGACACCTGGCATACCGATGGTCTCAAGAGGGATGGTGGCTGGTCGCTCGAAATGATCGATGTCTCTCATCCGTTCGGTGCCAGAGGCAACTGGACATCCTCAGTATCGCGTCTCGGAGGCACTCCGGGCTCGCCAAATTCAGTGGCCGCAGCCAATCCCGATATTACTCCGGTGCGTATTGTTAATCTTTTTCCCTCCGACAGCCTGACGCTGGCTGTGTCATTCAACAAGAGCATCGTCAACATGGCCGAAGCTATGAATGGATATTCCTCAGGGGGAGTTGCAGTCTCATCGCTGGCTGTCGCAGATCAGCTCCAACAGAGCTTTTCTATGACCCTCGCACAGCCTCTCCGGCGAGGCAGGATATACTCATTTGAACCTCCTTCGTTACTCAGGGATTTCAGCGGTAACGGCCCCGATGGCAAG
>CAYUOS010000117.1:0-1417 GCA_964446435.1 uncultured Rikenellaceae bacterium
GAAGCAACGAACCTGACAAAGACAGAATAATTGACGGAATCGCAAATGGCAGCAGGTCCTCCGAATATATTAAACTTACACCACCACAGCTAATTATTACAGCTGCTATCAATAAGAATAACCTGCCAATTAATCTTAAAACAATACTTACGTTAACCATCTCTAAATCCGCCGCAATCATTCCAATATTGAACAATCAGAATAATTGCTTTTACAAGCACTAATAAGAAACCAAGAACCAAAACTACGATGTATAAAAAAACCATTCTGAGAGACTCCATTTTCTTGTTATCCCTTACAAATAATTTCAGTTACAAAGTTTGGTCAGTATTTATAAATGGAGTATAAAGAGATGTTGATCCAATATAAAGATTTTATAAAGACCCTCAACAGCATTGTGGATTCCTACCTTACATCTACTGGCAGACGACTATTATTTGACACAATGACGTCCAGCCCATTTGCCTTCCATCCTGTAATGCCATCTGTCATTGCGATAATGTTTCCCTTGTAGCCGCAATCCTTAAGCAGGCCAACAATCTTCGTTGTTCTCCTGTTTGTTGTGCAGTAAACTACAATGGTCCTTTTTTTCAGGTATTTCGACAACTCTTCCATGGCATTCTGACTGTCGGCATCGATGCAGATGGCACCTCTGATATGCCCGGAGTCATACATTGCCACTGTCCTGCCGTCTATTATTACTGAGTTCCTGCTCTTTAGCCCTTTGATAATAACATCTGCATCTGCAGACAGGACTTCATTTACTTTCTGGGCATTAATCAGAGTGGGAATCAGGATCAGGAAAAGTGTCAAGAATCTCTTCATAATGTTTTATTAAATAGGTCATTCAAAGATGCAAATTGCAGAGCAAAAACGCATCAATAATATCGACAAGATTATATCATAACGTTATCCGTAATTCCAAAATATAGGTTAACAATTTGTATTTCAGGTGCTGAAAATATTTTTGCACCGGTCTGGATTATAGCATAATTTTGATTATCTGAACTGCAAGAACAGTAGTCGGAATACTGTTGAACCGTTAACCACCGGCCCCCAATACGAATCCTGCGACAGACAATCGAAAGAATGTCCACGATATGGTTCTGGACGTGATGGATAAGATGTACCGCATATGGCATAGGAAGGAGCAAATCAGAGTTGAGAAATTTATGTTCTGCTGGCTGGCTATTGATGGAAAATCATCCTAAAACAGTAATTTCGTCTTCTGGATGAAATGACTTTACAAGATGGACACATTCTTTATCATCATTGCACTGGGATTGTTGATATTCTTTTCCCACCTGTTTAATGAACTGTTTGATCGGACCAAGATACCAAATGTATTGCTCTTGCTTCTGATCGGAATAATCATAGGCCCGGTCAGCGGGATAATTACCAAGGATTTTTTTGGAGG
>CAYUOS010000117.1:1517-10586 GCA_964446435.1 uncultured Rikenellaceae bacterium
TCGGAATAATCATAGGCCCGGTCAGCGGGATAATTACCAAGGATTTTTTTGGAGGTCTTGGCCAGATATTTACCACTATAACGCTTATAATTATACTCTTTGAGAGTGGCGCGAGTCTAAAACTAGGAATAATCAAAAAGACCCTTGCTCCCTCGCTTTTGCTTACCGTTATAAACTTTGTCATAACTGTAACGATTGCCGTTGCAGTTATAACAGCCCTTACTTCTCTGAACGTCGTTGAGGCTTCATTTGTCGGTGCGATAATCGGGGGTACTTCATCTGCAGTTGTAATACCTATGGTCAGGCAACTCAGATTAAGTGAAAAGGGTTCTTCACTGATGATCCTGGAATCTGCCCTTAGCGATGTTCTTTGCCTTGTTGTAGGCCTTGCCCTGCTCGACGGAATCGCTGAAGGAATTGTAAGTATTGGCAAGATATTGTCGAAAATGTGGCAGGATTTTGTCTTCGCGCTTCTTATCGGGCTGGCAGCCGGCCTGGCATGGTCTGTGGTAATAAGGAGTATTCGCAGTCTTAAAAACTCAATGTTTACCACACTTGCATTTACCTTCGTTCTTTATGGCATTGTAGAGTCAATAGGATTCAATGGAGGTATCTCAGTGCTTGCTTTCGGGATCATTCTCGGCAATATAGAGGGGATTAATGACAGGCCTCTGTTCAGAAAACTTGAATTGAAGCCGGTATCAGGAGTTAATGAGAATGAGAGAAGTTTCTTTTCGGAAATAGTTTTCGTTATGCAGACCTACTTCTTCGTCTATGTAGGTATCAGCCTGCAGTTCGGGTCATTGAAGATATATTCAATAGGTCTGCTGCTTATCCTCCTTATTATGGCTTCAAGACCCTTCATAATAAAGCTCTTCACGAAGAAAGACCATTCAGCATCTGAGGTGGCAATAATGTCTGTAATGACACCAAAGGGACTTGTACCAGCAATCCTTGCCTCTCTCCCACTCCAGATGGGCATAGCCGGAGGAGATATAATTCTGGATCTGGGTTACTCAGTAGTTCTGTTCAGTATCATACTCTGCTCGGGACTGGTTATATTTCTGGGCAAGAAGAGTGAGAAACCGGCTGTCTCAACGGATGTAATTACTGAAATGGGTGCGATAGCTGACGGACAGCCCCCACAAGGGACATCGGAAACAGAACCTGAATAGGATAAAAAGAACCGGATTGACTCCGCAGCAGGGAGCAATCCGGTTAATATCTGTATAGATGGGTCTCAATTGACCCATTTCAACTTTGGTTCAGAACCTATATCGACATTCTGATCAGGAAGGTGGCCGCAAAAGCGATAATAGCATAAAGTTCCGGGAATACGGCGAGAATCATAGTACTTCCGAAGACATCGTTTCCTGATCCGATAGCGGCGATACCATTTGATGTCACTCCACCCTGCTTTATAGCCGAAAAGAGACCAACGAATCCCAGTGATGCACCTGCTGAAAGAATAGCAACGCCCTGGAGCATTGTCATGCTGGCTGTGATCAGTCCTGAACTGTTGATAACGAAGAATCCGGCAAAACCGTACAGACCCTGGGTTCCCGGAAGGGCACTTAGCAGCATATAGCTACCGAAAGCATCGGGGTTCTTCTTTAGTGCCCCAACGGTGGCGTTACCTCCCATCGATACTCCTATTGCACTTCCGATACCGGCCAGTACCAGCATAAGCGCCAAACCTGTATAAGCAAGAATTACCGGTACATTGCCTGAATTGATGATTGCGTTTGTTGTTTCCATAACTGTTTAATGATTATAATTTATTAACTGTTTATTCTGAATGGTTTATATTGCTTTCCTCCGCCCTTGAAGCCGGCGTTTTTATAAAACTCGACGAATGTGAGCCTCATCGGGTGTATGAATCCTCCGAGTGCAGCCATGAATATGTTGATGCCATGACCAAATATCAGCAGAAGCACAAAGAAGATCCATCCTATATAGGGTATTGAAAGGAATTGCGAGGAGATGTCATTGAAAACGAATCCCAGAATCGCTGAGGAGATGCCAAGGGCGAAGAGCCTGATATAAGACAGCAGGTCACCGAAGATACCGGTTAATATATTATAGGTATCCCATACCCCACTCCCCACCCTAAGGAAGATATTAATTGACAGATTGTTAAGAAGAAATATCAAAACAAGGGCAATGCCTGAGAGTGCATAGAATAGCGGTTTGGTGGTTTCTGCATCAACAATACCGGCAGACTCGCCTCCCTTGAATACCACAAGGGTGAGAATCAGCAATACCCATCCCACTGTAGAAAGGCTGTGCTTAAACCCTCTCTGAACTGTGATATTAATGATCTTGACAATCATACCGAAAATAATCTGTATAGCCCCAAGCAGTATCGCCAGGTAGAACATGTTTAGTGAACCTTGCATAATATGCCTGAAAGGCTTCAGAATCTTGATGTCGGGGATAGCTGCTTTGAGTATTGTCATTCTGTGCGCCCTTGCCAATCCTTCTCCTGCTGCGCCGTCAATCGCTGCGAGGAAATCATCGCGGGTTTTATAGTGTTCACCTACAATCGGGTCAAGCTCTTTGACTATACCTGAAGGTACATGGGTTTTGCCAAGTGTAGCGATACTCTCTTTCGTAAGTGTATATCCTGAGTCAATCAGGTTCATACCGAAGAAGGTCCCCGAAATCACACCGAACACAACGGTTGCAACGCCAAGGTACTTTGCAAGTGAAAGGAATGGCCTCATGTCTTTCGGAACCCTTTTGTACAACAGAAAACCGGCTGCGATAAAGATCAGGCCATATCCCGCGTCTCCAAGGCAGAACCCGAAGAAGAGCATGAAGAATGGAGCAAAGAATGGTGTAAGGTCGAGTTCCCTGTAATCCGGGAGTGAGAAGAGTTTTGAGATAGGCTCGAATAGTTTTGAAAAGCTGTTATTCCTGAGCATAACCGGCACCTTCTCATCGGCTTCAGGTTCAGACTCATAGTAGTATACACCGCTCTTTCCCACCAGTTCAATAACTTTCCCTTCAGCATCTGCAGGGACCCAACCCTGCAGTATCATAAGGCGGCCATCAGCCTCCTCCAGTGCCTGTTTCCCGGCTACAGTGTACTCAATCGTATTGAGCAGGTCGGTACGCCCTCTCTGAAGTGCTTCAAGCCAGGTTGTTGCTGAGGTGGTCAAAATTTGTTTTATCTCAGCAATGCGGGTTTCGGCATGGTTTGCCTCATCGAGCAGCCTGGGAGCTGACTTCTCACCAAGTTTCTCAGGATCAGCATCTATATCTGGTGTCTCTCCGGGTTTATGAACAACGGCAAAATAGGTTTTTCCCTTGTCGTCATTTATTATCTGTATCGACCATCTATTGTACCAATCATCATTGAATCTCTTTGACGGGCATGTGAACAGCGAAATCTGCCATCCTGTCCTGATGAGTTTCTCGAAATCGGAGATTTCGTAATCACCCCAGGGCAGAAGCTTGGCGGCTTCACTCTTCAGAGCCTGTATCCTGCTTTTAAGGTCTTCTGTTTCGGCGGTAAGTGCCTCCACCATCTCCAGGATATCACCAGGCTTCTCCAGACCGACCTCAGTCTTTGTTTCAGGCTGATCTTCAGGAATGTTCCTCTTTACAATCCTGACAGCATTGTCGTATCTCCTTAAGGCAGCAAGCTGTTCGCCAGCCGGGTGTTCCTCCTCGCTCCTGCCCTTCTCGATGATATGCACTACACCGGCTTCCCTCAAAGTGTCGAGCAAATCATTGTATTCCCTGTGGTAAACAAGGAATGTGAACTTCTTGAGTGGTGCTATCATGCTGCTTCCTCCTCTGCCATTGCAGCGGCAGCCTGCCTGGTCTTCACAATTTTCTGTGCAGATTTTGACAGGTTTTCCTCATCTTCGAGGAACCGCTTGATTTTTCTAATGGCCTCTTCAAAGCCCGGAATCTGGACCTTCTCATACAGGTTTACCTTTTGAGTGGTTTTTTTCCGTGCAAAGTCGAGAAGCTCCATCTTCTTTATGAAAGTATCCCTCTTAATTGAGGTAAGGGTAAGCTCCCTGAGAATCCTGATGCCATCGGAAAACCATTTCGGATTGGTAAAAATGAGAAATGGTTTTGTCTCGAAGACAACGTCCTCAAATTCCGGTATCCTTACTCCTGCAATCTTTCTCCAGTTGGTCTTTATTTCGACCACCCTGAGCAGGTCTGTTTCGAACTCACCCCACAACCTCACTCCCTCATAGTACTTCTCATAGAGGGCAGCCAGTTCGTGGTCGAGTTTCTCGGCAACATCCTTGGCGCGCTTTACCTCAGCCCTGAGCGCCGACTCCTTGTTCTTAAGGATAGGCAGCGCCCTGATTCTGATCTTCAGCTGCTTGTTGAGGTGTTGCAGTGATGTTTTGTTATATTGAAAGCTTATAGCCATAAAAGGTCAGAATCAGTTAGAGGATTTTGCAATCCAGTATTTGTTCATCAGTTCCTCCTTGATAGCCACTTCATCCCTGGTGAAGTTCTCTCCAAAGAGCTTCCATCCGGTATTGAGCATCTCGTCGACATCAATATTGACATCAATAGCAAGAAGTTTCTCTGAATAGGCCTTCGCGAACCTGAGTGCCCTTTCGTCATAATCTGAAAGGTCAAATCCGTTCTCAAGCTTGGTTTTGGCGTTCGCTGCATCTGCAAAAAGCCTTACTGCAGCGTTCATCACCTGCGGATGGTCCTCCCTTGTCTGCTTCCCAATCACCAGCTGCTTAAGACGTGACAGCGACCTGAACGGGTCGATAATAACCTTTCCGATATCTGTATCGCGGCGCAGGAAGAGCTGTCCCTCAGTTATATATCCTGTGTTGTCAGGTATTGCATGGGTGATATCGCCACCCGACAGGGTTGTAACAGCGATAATCGTAATTGACCCGCCATCGGGGAACTGAACTGCCTTCTCGTATATCTTTGCAAGGTCGCTGTAGAGAGATCCGGGCATACTGTCCTTTGACGGAATCTGGTCCATCCTGTTTGACACGATCGAAAGTGCGTCGGCATAAAGTGTCATGTCTGTAAGCAGTACCAGCACCTTCTCCTTTTTCTCGACCGCGAAGAATTCCGCTGCCGAAAGTGCCATGTCGGGCACGAGCAGTCTCTCCACGGGCGGGTTTTCGGTTGTGTTGACAAATGCTATGATTCTTTCAAGCGCTCCGGCATTTTCAAATACGCTCTTGTAATAGAGATAATCGTCGTTCGTCAGTCCCATACCCCCGAGTATTATCTTATCAGCCTGTGCCCTCAGGGCCACAGTGGCCATAACCTGATTGAAGGGCTGGTCGGGGTCGGCAAAGAACGGAATCTTCTGTCCGGTTACCAGGGTGTTGTTCAGGTCGATACCTGCAATTCCGGTGGCTATCAGCTGTGAAGGCTGCTTGCGTCTGACAGGGTTGACAGAGGGGCCGCCAATCTCTTTCTCCACACCCATCAGAGCAGGGCCACCGTCAATGGGATTGCCATATGCGTCAAGGAATCTGCCTGCAAGATCATCGCCCACCTTCAGCACCGGCGGTTTACCAAGGAAAATTATTTCCGCATTCGTGGGAATGCCCTCGGTTCCTGCAAAAATCTGAAGGGTGACTTCGCTACCGAGTATCTTAACTACCTGTGCCAGCCTGCCATTGACAATAGCCAGCTCCTCGTTACCCACTCCGTCGGCATGCAGCGAGCATGTTGCCTTGGTGATTCGGGTTACTTTGGTAAATATTTTCTGAAATGCTCTGTTCTCTGTCATGACGATATTTTTTCCTTGATTATATTCTTTAGTTCATTGTGGTATTTTTTGAACTCTTCAGATTCATATTTTGAGAAGTTCATCTGTCTCATAGCATTAATAGCCTTTTTGAACCATGTTGAGACCTCCTCGAAGGATTCAAAGTCTATCTCACTGTCTGTGATGCTGAGAACCAGGTAGAGCATAAACTTCTGTCTCTCAATGGGACAGAGCTGGTCGACCTTGTCAAATGCATCCTGCTGGCTGATGATGAAATCAACCATCTCTCCCTTCCAGAATCTGACGTGGTAGTCGACCGGAACACCGTCATCGCCGAGGATATTGATCTGTTCCTGAGCCTCCTTGCTCCTTAGCAGGTAGTCTTTGGCTCGAACCACCTTTTCATACCAGTCGGGGGCAATATGCTTTGCCATATACTCGCGCACCTCGTCATATTCGAGGTACTTTGAGTAGCTCTCTATCGGATCGATGGCCGGATATCTCTTTGAGTCAGCCCTCTGCTGTGAGAGAGCATAAAAGCATCGCGCAGCCTTTTTCGTTGATTCTGTTACTGGCTCCTTCAGGTTTCCACCTGCAGGAGAAACAGTACCTATGTATGTAATCGATCCGGTCTTGCCGTTTACGAGTTCAACGAATCCTGCACGTGCATAGAAGTTTGATATGATTGCGGGAAGGTCCATTGGAAATGCATCCGGCCCCGGAAGCTCTTCCATCCTGTTTGACATCTCCCTCAGAGCCTGAGCCCACCGTGAGGTCGAGTCAGCAAGCAGAAGTATCTTCAATCCCATCGACCTGTAGTATTCTGCAATTGTCATCGCAGTATATACCGATGCCTCCCTTGCCGCGACGGGCATGTTTGAGGTGTTGGCAATAATGGTTGTCCTCTCAATAAGATGCCTTCCGCTTCTTGAATCTATCAGTTCAGGAAACTCGGTGAAGATCTCAACAACCTCATTGGCCCTTTCACCGCACGCTGCGATAACAACCATGTCAGCTTCAGCCTGCTTTGAAATGGCATGCTGCAGTACGGTCTTGCCGCAACCGAACGGTCCGGGTATAAATCCGGTACCGCCTTCTGTAATTGGGTTTAGGGTGTCAATGACCCTTACTCCGGTTTCAAGAAGTTTCGATGGCCTGGGCTTGTTAACATAAGCCCTTATCGGAATCTTAACAGGCCATTTCTGTATCATGGTAACATTGTGGTCGTTGCCATCGGCATCGGTCAGAACGGCTATCTTTTCATCAGCCCTGTATTCGCCGTCAGAAATAATCCATTTTACCTTGTATGCTCCCTTGAACACAAACGGCACCATTATCTTGTGAGGCATCCAGTTTTCTGTTACCTCTCCGAGCCATGAGCCGGGATATACTATGTCATTCTCACTGGCAATAGCCACAAAGTTCCAAACCTTTTCCTCGTCAAGGGCGTAAGTATATTCTCCCTTTTTGAGAAAGACGCCCGTCATCTTGTGAAGGTCATTCTGGAGACCGTCATAGTTTTTAGAAAGAATACCCGGACCGAGGGTGACCTCGAGCATACCTCCCGTAAACTCGACTGGCGACCCGGTCTTCAGTCCCCTGGTGCTTTCAAAAACCTGAACAAATGCCTGGTTACCGGTGACCTTAATGACCTCAGCCATCAACTTTGTATCTCCGTGCCCGATGAAGCAAATCTCGTTCTGGGCAACCGGTCCTTCGGTATTGACAATTACAAGGTTTGAAATAATACCATAAACTTTACCTTTTGTCTGCATATTATACTTATTTACTTTTATTTACATTTTTATGACACTTACTGAAGCGCCATCATGATTCACTGACTTCACTCCTGCTATCCTTCTCCTTTAGTTCTGAGACAAGTCTCTTCAGCATCTCCTCACCCTTTTCGGGTATCAGCTGCTTCCATCTCAGTGCAATTGAAAGCCTGACGAGGTAGCCCAATATGAAGTCGATAGTGAAATACTCAAAGAATATAAGTTCATTTATAAAATTCCACCTTATCTGGTCAATCTTCAGTTCCCTCTCAAGAAACTCTGTTTCTCCTGCAATATTGAAGACGACAGATGCATAGTCGGGTTCTGGCGGAATCCTGAAATCACTTTTCCTGCGGGAGATAACCTTCAGTTCGTCTGTCAGCGGATTTGACCCTACTATCTGCTCAGAGGCATCGAGGTCAAGCTCCATTGCATTTTTCAATACAAGGATGTTGTTCAGGTCGAGTTCGAATTCTGACCATTTTATAAGGAATTTGCTGCCTGATGCTTTAACCAGGGTATAGTAACCTTCCGCGAGCCTCTTCTCTGCGGCGATGAGATCAATGCTCTTTTCTGCTGCAAGCCAGTCACTTATAACGGCCACCATATAGGATGGAAGGATGTCGTCGACTTTGATGATCGAGTCGAGCAGGCTTACCTGTTCTTCAAAATCCTCACGTGTGAAGTTGCCATGATCATCATGCTGCTGATCCTCTTTCCCTGAGATGAACCTTAGAAGGTTCTTATTATCATAGGGCATAAAGAGAAGTGATGCAAGCCGATAATCATCAGGATGCAGAATCTCCTTCATCTCCGTCCTGAAATCGGTAAGAGATACAAGATTCTTGCCGTCGTCAAATGAAAGATCGTAGAGGCCGGCTACGTAACAATGATATAGTCTCTTGAACATAGGCCGCGCTCTATTCGAAAAGAATATCAATCAGTTTTGGCCTTATGAACTCTTTAAGGTAGGCTTCAAGATCGCCACCCGTGGCACTTATTTTGAATCCGGCACTTTCTGAAACAATCTCAAAACCTGTCTTGATTGAACTGACAGGCTTAATGACTAATCCTTTTCCAAGTTCATTTGCAATTTCAGCCTTCAGCCTCTTTTCGATAGCCTGAGCTTTACCTTCCGACACCAGCACCTCCATTGGTGAGCCGGTCGTTTCAGGCTTCCAGTTATTATAGATTGTCTTTATAAGGTCGGCAACAAAATTGTCGTCTTCAAAAGCTGCTTTGACCTTGTCAGCAACAAGTTGCGATGATATCGTCTTCTCAAGATCCTGTTTCAGTGTGTTTACCGCATGGCGGAAGGAAATCTTCAGCTCAGAGTTACCGTTCTTTATGATCTCTTCTGCCTTTTTGCCGGCCTCCTCAATCATTGCCTTTGCCTTCTTGTCAGCCTCGTCAATTATTCGCTTCGATTCTTTCCTGGCCTCTCCAAGTATCTTTTCAGCCTCCTCGTTAGCTTTTGAAACACCTTCCTGATAAATCTTATCAGTCAGCTCCTGTAGTTTATTCTGCATATTATCTGTTTTTTATAATGTTTCATTAACCTGCTTT
>CAYUOS010000118.1:0-10173 GCA_964446435.1 uncultured Rikenellaceae bacterium
TTTCAGCGGCTGTGGGTGGACGGTTCGCGCTCCCCATCACTGCGCTCCTGATCGAGTTGTGTCCGGTGAGGGTGGCATAGTTGATACTGATACCCTTTTCACTTACCCTGTTGAGAAACTCACCCACAGGCAGAGGCGCACCGCCACAATTACCTGCAACGATTGTTGTCAGCCCCTGCCGCAACGAATTCTCAGCCTGCGGAATATTAATAATACCGGTGTTGGAATGGGTATGGATATCGATAAACCCGGGCGTCACGAACATCCCTGAGGCGTCTATTCTGTGTTTCGCTGTGGCGGAACCAAGGGCTCCGAGATAATGGATTCTATCGTCGATTATTCCTATATCTGCACGGAACCAGGGGTTACCGGTTCCGTCGATTACCCTGCCATTTTCAATTATTATATCGAAGAGGGTAGTGCTATGCAACCGGATATTGGCACTATGGCTTAGCGGTTCCCTGTCTGAGCTTACGAACGATACTGAGATCACAGCCAGCAGGAGCAACAGGGTGAAAGGTTTCTTTCTCATATCTATAAGGGTGGAAATAACAAAATTACAGATCAATTTCCATAATGGAAGTGGTAACTGCATAATATTCTTGTCTGGTTACCTGTATTTATTGAAAAAGCATTGGGGGTATTCACCATCTATGCCCTGCCGGTAACACTTTCAGAAAAAGAATTCGAAGATTCAGACAAAAAAGTCAAAAAAGCCATTGTCAGTTTAAACAGTTAACTATATTTGTAGTTACGTTTGCATAAGTCTTGGAGAGCGATCAATTACATCTATTTGCCCCTGGAGGTATTTTTTCTCTTTTTTTGATGCTGCAGACAATATTAAAGAATAATTCTTCTGTCCGAACTAACCTTAGTTTGGTTTGAACATGTCGGCCGCCAGGCCCTGCCCGGATGAATCCTCTATCATCCGGGTTTTTTGTTGAGTTTGAGCCTGGCCATTTATAATAGACTCCACCTGTGACACAGATGGAGTCTATCTACTTTGATTTTACCTTGATTCAATGGTGTTTCTGGCAAAATCGTGTTATGGTCTGATTCTAAGTCTGAAGATTTTATAGTTTTCACTTGGCTCCAAGTCTCTCTTGGTAAGCACTACGTACAAATATCGGTCAGCAGTTGGAGAGGTTGAGAATCTTAGTTTGCCAAAACTGCTGTTGGCAGGGATGGTTGCTATACCATTATCAAGAATAGTATAGTCAATACTTGCTACTGCAGTGGTTTCGAGAAGAACCCATTGATCATGGTCTGGTTGTTCCAGAACCAGCTTATTGGAGTTTATATCCCTGTAAACCTTATCAGCTACATAGTATCCGATTTCCCTGTTTTGTTTTTGATGAGTGCCGACCAGTGATACTTGCAGAGCTGTATCTGCATGGTTGCCATTTATTGTTGTGTTCCAAAAACTACCAGTACTGGACCAGGTGTAGTTTACCGAAGTATTTCCTGATAGATTTGAGAATTCCACAACAGGAGGGCCATCATATCTGAAGTCATTCAGGTTTTCAAAACATGACTGGTTCAAGATTGCCAATCCCACAATGGCAGTGAATATTATTGATTTTTTCATAATTATCATGTTTTAACAGATTATTAATAACCAGGGTTCTGCTTGCAGTTTGGATTTGCAGAGAGTTCACTCTCTGGAATCCTTTCCACTACACGGTAGTTTTCGAAATCGAGAGGGGTTCCGGCATCAACACCGGCAATTCCCTTTGGTATATCCATTCCTCTGCGTCTCAGGTCGAACCACCGGTGTGACATTTCGCTGAAGAACTCTACTCTTTTCTCAGTAAGCAACAGATCAATAAATGCCTCTTTGGTTGCGGCATCGATGGTAAGATGACCTATATTTCGATGGTTCCTGAGCACCTGCAGATAAGCCTTTGCATCATCGAGTTCATCGAGTTCAGCAGATGCTTCAGCTGCAATGAAGTACATCTCAGCCATCCTAATTACCTTAATATCGTCCCAGTAACGTTCACCACGATAGCTAGAGTATTTATCCTGATAAGTGCAAAGTTGTCCACCTTTGATTTTCTGATAGTACATCTGACCTGCAGGATGACCATCCAGTCCATAATCGTCAAGGAGATTAATAAGATCTTGTCTCAGGATTACGTCCCCATACCCTTCTCCTGTTTCAGGGAAGTATGATGCCATTCCTGCAACACTTTCATTCATAGTAGGTCTGTCAGATTCTGTGAATCCTAGTTCAAAAATTGATTCTGCACCAGGAGCATCTGCAAATACTTTAAGATAAGAGGCTTTATCCGACGCATTTACCAGACCGTTGGGCGCTTCAGCAATTACCTCATCAGCAAATTTGATTGCCTCTGTCCAGTTGCCCATATAGAGGTGCAGGCGAGCAAGCAGTGCTTTGACGGCTATCTTGGTAAATCTGTAAGGATATTTTTCCTGTCCGAGAAGACCCATTGCAGTAGTCAAATCGTCAAGTACAAGCTGGTAACCCTGTTGTATGGTTCCTCTCTCCGGGAATGTAGTTTCATCAACACCCAGGAAAGGGGTTGTTTTAATCACTACGCCGAGGGGTTGACCATCAACCAAAGGTTGCTGATACATGTAAGGGCGCGCATATATTCTGAGGAGGTCAAAATAGAGATATGCTCTCATGGCATATGCCTCACCTTTTGCTTTTTCTATTCTTGCAACGCTGGCATCGACTTCGTCTACATAGTAGAGGATAGAATTAAGTCTGTTAATGTCATTATATAAACGTGTCCAGACGCCGAACCCAGCCCCCTCCATATTGGTAGGGTGAGTAGTCATTCGTCCGGCATTAGTTTGGGCAATATCCATCTGGTCGGACAGTAATTCTCCTGCCAGGTTCATTTCACGATGGTTGTAAGTTCCTGCCTGCATACGGTTATACAGACCGGCCAGGGTAGCCTCAATCCCATCAATGGTAGAGAGGGCTTGTTCTGATGCCATCGCACTCCTTGGGTATCTTTCAAGGAAATCTTCGCATGATACTAAACAGATTAGCATGCATGTCATGAGAAGAATAGACAGTATATAATTATGTTTTTGCATAACAATTCTGTTTTAATGTATTAGAAATTTGTTTTCAGGCCTACTGTAAATGATTTACCCTGAGGATAAACACCGAAATCACTACCGGTAAATTCAGGATCAGTTCCTGAGTAATCTGTCCAGGTAACCAGATTAGTTCCCCTGGCGAAGAGTGTAAATCCTGTTACACCGTAACGCTCTGTATATTTCCGGGGTATGGTGTACTGGAGGCTCACATCCTTCAACCTTATATAGTCAACCCTTTCGAGCATATGCGAAGCCATGACATTGGGAGACTGGACACTACCGGGATATACATTCGCATATACAGGTTTGGGAACATCAGTAATCTGGCCCGGTGTAAGCCATCGGTCTGTATAAACCCTTGAATACTGGTTTCTGTCTCCTGTGCCACAGAACCAGTATCTTGCGTCTGATAAGTACCTGTAGCTCCCACCTGAATACTGGAAGAAGAATGATGCACTCAGCCCTGCGTAACTTATCTCGTTGGTTAAGCCTCCGAATACTTTTGGCTGTATAGGTCCTACCCAGTGTCTGTCTTCAGCTGTTGGCTGATAAGTAATATTCCAGTCTTTATCATAATACATAGGTCTGCCATCGGCAGGATTAACACCTGCCCAGATATTAATATAGTAGTCGTCTATTGACCGCCCTACGGCTCTTCGATCACTGAAGAAATCCTGTCCGGGTAATAACTCAAGTATTTCATTCCTGACATACGTGAAATTAAAGTTTGTTCTCCAGGCAAACCTCCCCCTTTGAAAATTGGTAGAGTTAACCGTTAGTTCTACTCCTTCGTTAAGGGTTCTTCCAATATTTTCAGTAATGCTTGTCCATCCTGTGGTTGGTGGTAATGGTCTGGCAAGAAGAAGCTGCTCTGACCACCTTCTGAAGATATCGAAGTCTACACTAAGCTTACCCCTGAACAGTGCTGCACTGACAGCCAGGTTCAATGTCGTACTTTCTTCCCAGGTCAGTCTTTCGTTTGGAAGTTGAGTAGGATAGAGTCCCACGTCACCCATATACTGTGTTCCACCACTCCACAGACCCAGAGCAGCGTATGTTCCCGAGGCATCAGTACCCGAAGTTCCGTAGCTTAGTTTAAGCATCAGATTGTCCAGTTTATTGATTGAGGACATGAATTTCTCTGAAGACATTCTCCACCCGGCTGCAATGGCGGGAAAAAACCCCCATTTTGTCTCGGCCCCGAATCGTGAACTGCCATCATACCTTGAAGTAAGTGTAAGAATGTACCTGTCATCATATGTGTAATGGAGTCGACCGAAAGCTCCCATATTAGCTCTCTCGGTTTCATCTCCTCCCCACCATACGGCCAGAGCAGCAGCATCAATTACGTTTATATTGGGATTTGGAAAATTCTCACCAGTTACTGCTGTTCTTCTATATATCCTTTCATAGGTTTCCCAACCTATTACTCCGTTTATGCTGTGACTGCCGGCGAACACATGATTATAGTTCAGGGTTTGTGTTGTCTGCACCGAGTAAATCGATGTTTCATAATTTCTGAGTGCGCCATTAGCGGCCAGACCATCGCTGGCCCTGGGATCGTACCACTGCTCCTCGTCACTGTGGTTGTAATCAACGCCGAAAGCAGATCTGAAAGCCAGATCCTTTGTAATGTTATATGTAGCTCCCATGTTAATGATACCCTTTACATTCATTGCAGTATTGAAGTCGTAAAAGGCACTGTTCAGGAAATGAGACGGATAAGCACCAAAGACGCTTCTTGGTGCTCCGAACCAGTTGCCTTCATCATCGTAGATTGGTTCAACCGGAGGAATACCTGCACCTGCACGAACCGGGCTTGAGAAGGCTCCTTCTAATCTTGTAGTATTTTGTTTTGTCAGGTTAGCATTTATCTGGGTATCGAACTTTAGCTTGTTTGAAGCATCATGATCGAGGTTGAGCCTGAAACTTGTCCTTGAGAAGTCATACTTTATTACATGACCTTCAGTATTGTTGTGTGAGATTGCGGTATAGAATCTTGTCGTCGGGCTGCCACCTCTGGCTGTGACACGTGCCTCAACGATGTTGCCCTGTCTGTAAGCTTCATCCTGCCAGTTGTAGTTAGGTGAGGTACTGTAGTCAGGTTGTCCGTCAGAGCCGAGTTCGTACCAGCCCCTGGTCACTCCCAGTTGTATGCGATTCAGATATTGAGATGCAGTCAGACCATAGCGGTTTGCAAATCTTTCGGCATCCCACTGTGCCCACTGAGGCCCGGTCATTACAGGCATCAACCGGGTAGGTGAGGTGAAGCCTCTGGAGAGTTCAAAGGAAAAGTCTGTTTTATCAGAAGCCTTTCCCCTTTTAGTGGTAATAATAATGACACCTGCCGCACCTTTGGCTCCGTAAATGGCTGAGGCAGAAGCATCCTTTAGGATATCCATGGTTTCGATATCATTGAAATCGATTGCCGAAAGAATACTTTCGGAGGGAGTTCTGCCTCCAATGCTACCTGAGTGAACCTCTACTCCATCAACAATGTAAAGAGGTGTATTGCTCGCAAATGAGCCAATACCTCTGACAATTACCGAGACGTGTCCACCCGGAACGCCATCTCCTGCAGTTATCTGGACACCAGCAGCACGTCCCTGCATTGCTTTCTGGAGGGATATAACCGGCATTCCTTCAAGATCGGTTGCCCTCACTGATGAGATAGATCCGGTAATATCTCTTCTACGTTGTGTTGCGTAACCAGTAACTACCACCTCATCAAGAGCTTTCATCTCAACAGCCAGAGCAACATCAATTAACGTATTTTGCTCAACAGGAACAATTTTCTCCTTGTACCCAACAAATGAGAATTTTAGTACAGCCTGCATGTTAGGAACGTTAATTCTGTAGTTGCCATCAGCATCGCTTGTGACACCTGTTGTGGTCCCCTGAATGACTATACTTACACCTGGAAGACTTTCACCGGTATGCTCATCGGTTACGCGGCCAGTAATTATTATCTGTTGTTGTCTGGCCAAATCTTCCTTATCGAGCAGCACAACGAAGTTGTCCTTAATCTCAAGAAAGGTCATATCAGCCTGGTTCAGAGCAACAAACAGCACATCCTTTATGGGCTTGTCAACAAAAGACAGGCTGATATGCTTGTTTAGCCCCGGAAGGTCATCGTTATAGAGGAAGTTTATTCCTCCGATCTTCTCGATCTCATTGACAACATCCCTTACTTTAGCGTCCCTCATCTCCAATGTTATCAGTGCGTTCTGCGAGAAAACATCTGTTGCGGAAGCAGTGAAAATGGATACCAGAAACAGTAAAATGGTGAATTTCATGGTCAGGAAAATCTTTTTGACATTTTGGACTAAGAAAATGTCTGGTTTGGGTTTGTTTTTCATAACTTTGATCAGTTTTTTGTTAAACGAAGAATCCACTGTTGCACAGAGGGTTTCAGTTAAGCAATTGTCGCCGGAAGATGTTGCCGCATTTTCCGGCTTTTGTTTTGTCATAGGCACTTTTTTTAATGGTTAGACATCTATCATCTGGTATAGTTTACTTGAATATAAACACCTTATTTTTATTTATCCGGTAACTTATTCCTGAAGCACTTCTTATCGCCTTCATTGCCTCTTCTAATGTTACGTTTTCAAGGGTCCCCGTAAATCTTATGGATTTGACAGAGTTCTCTTCGAATGTTATTTCAATATTATAGAACCTTTCAAGCTTAGGTGCCAAATCCTCAAGCGTTTCTCTGTTGAACGTCAGTCTTCCATCTTTCCATGACGTGAGGGTTTCGATATTGGTGACACGAGAAATGACAACATTAGGCCTTGGAGGAAGTTTACTGATGCCAGAGTCTGTCTTATTAACTTCGGTAATCTTCTCCTTGAGAGAAATGACCTCGATGTCCCGCTTATCTCTCGAATATGTTAGTTTCTGGTTTAATGACAGTCTCACAGGTTCTGACAGAAGGCCATTGTCCTCAATCAGAAGTACTTCAACTTTACCACTGATAAGAGTTGCCTCACTTGTAGCCTCATCAGGGTACGATTTAACATTAAACTCTGTACCGTGAACTTTAATTACCAGATCTCTGGTGTTTACAGTGAAGATGGAATTCTTCATCGGAACGACTTTAAAATATGCTTCTCCTTCGATTGTCACTGTACGAGAACCCTTTGCGAAATCTGAACGGTATTCCAATGTACTACCGGCATTAACCCAAACCTGCGACCCGTCTGGCAGAGTAACAGAGGTTCTTGATCCCTTAGGAACCGAGACAAGTTGAACGGAAGCATCCAGGTTCTCATAATCTTTTATCCTGAGACCGAGTATGGCGGTTAGCCCGATCAGGAGAAAAACGGTTGCTGCTACAAATATTTTGCTATAGTTAACCAGCCTCCTATTACTTTTTCTGTCTGTTTCTGCTGAAACAAGGGACGTCCTGTTGTTAAACCTATTCCACGAATCATCAATCAATTTATCCCTGTCGTATTGTTCCCGGCTCTCAAGCCATATTCTTTTCAAGGTAAAGTAATATATACGGTTTTGTCGGTCCTCTTTTAACCATTCCAGGAGAAGGTCCGTTTCTTTATTGTCAGCATTTCCTGATAGAAATTTGTAAATTATCGTATCAGTGGTTTCTTTTTCTTTCATAAGAAGTATTATCAGAGGTATGACGTTTAACTGCCTGCTATCCCTAAATATGAAGCAAAATAAAACTATCTGAGGGCTATTTTAGTCTCAGGAGAAAAGACTAAAGATAATCTTTAAGTTCTTCACGCAGAAGAGAGAGGGCCTTTGTTAGATGATACTCAACTGTCTTTACCGTGACACCCAGATCTCTTGCAATCTCATTATTGTTCATGTTTCTCTTACGGCTCATTAAATATATCTCCCGTGTCCTTTCGGGTAATATGGGAAGGCTCCGCTCAACAATTTCTTTGATCTCTTTTTCATACAGTCTGCAAATACCTTCCTCAAAACAGAGTCTGTTAACAATCAGGGACTCTTCCAGTCTGTCTTTAATCATATTATCATGCTGCTGCACCACGCTTCTGTGCCGGAGGTATTGAATAGAGCTATTGTGTACCGCTCTGAAGAGATAGGACTTTATAGAAGAAAGGATGGTTAGTTTTTTACGCTTTTCCCAGATCCTGAAAAAGACATCATGAACCAGATCTTCAGCTGTTTGGGTGTCGGAGGTATAAAACCTGGCATACTCTCTCAGGTCGAGGAAGTACATCCTGAATACCTCCTCAAAAGCACTTTGGTCATTTCTCCTAATCCTCTCTATCAGCTCCTTATTGTCCAAAACCGATGGTAGTTACCGTTATCAGAAAGCCATTGTCTGACCGCCTCAAAAACGGGTGAACTATTTATTGGTAAAACCTTTGCAATTTAACCTTTTTTATGAAACACAACTTATTAGTAACAAATTGGTAAAAAATGGAACAGCACTATCTTACTTTGATTATCTTAAAGCCCAACTATAAAATTTAATAAGATGCGTTACATTTTATCTGTTATTATTTTACTTGCGGTGGCATTTGCTGCCTCATGCCAGAATTCAGGAGGAGATATGAACTGGCCCATGTACAGGGGAGAATCAGCATCCGGCGTTTTGGATGGCGCCAACCTGCCGGTGACCTTTGACATTGCAACCGGGAAGAACGTAAAATGGAACATTGAGCTTCCTGCACTGGGGCTTTCCAGTCCCGTGATATGGGGAGACAGGCTGTTCATAACGACTGCCATAAGCCAGTCGGACGACACCGGCCTTAAACCCGGGATATTCGGTGACATAGCATCTGTCGATGATCAATCGGTACATGAATGGAGAGTCTATTGCATTGACAAAAACAGCGGACGGATTATCTGGGAGAGGCTGGCCCATACAGGTGTACCGGAAATGAAGCGCCATTCGAAATCATCACATGCCAGCAGCAGCGCTGCCACTGATGGCAAGCATGTGGCGGTGTTCTTCGGATCGGAAGGACTGTACCTTTATGATTTTGATGGCAACCTTAAATGGAGCAAAAACTTCGGCAGGCTTGAATCAGTCTTCTTCTCTGCTCGCAGTGCCGAATGGGAGTTTGCAAGTTCTCCGATTATTCACAAGGGTTCGGTGATCGTTCAGGTAGATGTGATGAACGGATCGTTTGTGGCTTCGTTTGATGTTGCCACAGGCAAGCAGCTGTGGCGCCAGGAGCGCGACGAGTGGCCCGGGTGGTCGACGCCGAATATATATACTCATGGTGGTCGCGACATTGTGGTATTAAACGGTTACAAGCTGCGGGCTGCGTATGATTTCATGACAGGGGAGGAGATATGGCGGATGTCTGGCGGCGGCGACCTTCCAATCCCGACACCGGTACTGGGAGAGGAGCTTATCTACTTCAACAGCGCCCACGGCAGGGTATCACCAGTATATGCGGTCAGCAAGGCGGCCCGCGGCGACATAACACTTGGAGAAGGACAGACATCAAATGAGTTTGTGAAGTGGGCGGTTCTGAGGGGCGGCTCGTACATGCAGACGCTGCTTCTGTATCAGGACTTGCTCTATAACCTGGGTTGGAACGGGGTGATGAACATATTCGATCCGTTGACAGGTGAGGAGGTTGGTCGCATCAAGCTTGGAGAGACACGCAGTTTCACTGCCTCACCCGTGGCCAGTGACGGCAATATCTGGGCCGTTGACGATATGGGCACCGTTTACGTGGTGAAGGCAGGTCGTGAACCGGAGGTTATTGCCACCAGCGAACTCGGAGACGTGTCGATGACAGTACCGGCCATGACGAAAGGCATGATATTTTTCAGGACGGTTGACAGGTTAATAGCCGTAGGCTATTGATTTACGATTGAAGATCAACGATTTAAGATTTATGATTTAACTGACGGAAGTATTTCTGTTTATTGATGTAACGACTGTCTTCACGAAGATTGAAATTAGCTCATTACATTCTGTCATTCCCTGATCGAGCAGCTTCTGGTCACGACTCAGATTTGCTTTGTATATGATTTTCAGACATATCAGACTCTCCCTAAGTTCTTTAAGTATTATCTTAATCTTATGAATAAAGTCCTTCCTCGACTCAGCACTCTGTGCTTCTCCATAATTCAAGGCAGTTGAGG
>CAYUOS010000119.1:0-10048 GCA_964446435.1 uncultured Rikenellaceae bacterium
CTTTGATGTAGGTCGCCGTTTTGGAGAGTAACTCCTTAGTGCTGGCAATAACGGCTGCACCTGCTCCGGCACAAGGCCGTACTCTTTAGGATCAATTTTTACGATTTCTGTTTTCATAATTATAAGTATTTAAGTCCTATTTGGTTTAAAATTCTCTGGTACCTCTCCCACAGCCGGACAATGGCTGCGTCGATTATTTCAATGTAGTGCGTGTATTTCGTTCTCAAATTCAGGAACTCACCCGCAATACCCTGGAGTGATTCAACGTATATCTGCCGCCGCTTCTGAGCGTGTTCGATTTCTTCGAGCATATCTATTGCTCTCTGGTGCTGGTGGATGAGGGTGCGTGTTTTCATATCCTCTCGTTATAATCTGAGTAACTGCACTTCGGGCATTCCAGGTATTCAATACCCTCGGCGGGGTTCGTGTAAGTCGCCTCATGTGTTTGTTTGAACATCTCGATAAGCTCTTCCCCGCATTCCGGGCAAAGACCCTCAACGACTATCTTCAGCCTTTTGAGGTTTTCCACAGCACACGGCCAATCAGTCTTAAAAATAAGCAATGCCGCATCCCGGAGCTTGCGGGCAGGATTGCACCCTACAAAGCTGTTGAGTGATTCAACCATGTCGTAAACCGACATAGAAGCGTAGTCGTTATAAGGAGTATCGTCAAGCACGTGATTTAGTGCCGCCTGTACTTTTTCGCTGAACCGCAGGGCTTCTGCCTTCGGTAAGATAGCGTCTTGAAATACGATAGTTGTGTGCATGATTTCGATTTGTTTAATGCGGTAACGGGTTTGAAGTTATCGCCCCCGACCGCAAAGTTTCGTTTACTTATATCTTTTTTGTAATTTCAACATCGCATTATAAAGCATATCATAATCCGCTCTGCTCATTGCAATAACAAAGTCACCATTATCTCTGAAAGTTGCATCCGGATGATGCTGTCCGTGTCCATCGCTTAACTCAGGGGCATACTCCATTCTATCAACGACGCGTTCAATAACGAGTGCTGTAATTTCTTCTTCTTCTTGAGTTAATTTTTGTGACTTCCTGCGGGTCTTTGGTTCGCCGTCAAGCGTCCAGCCGCCACTGTTGCGTTCATTAATTCTGTGTCCCATCTCTTTGCGGTTTTAATTATTATTAATGTTTCCAGAAAATTAAGCAATTCTTACATATTTGCCCCATACGCTGCCAACCCTGTGAGTTGCGCCCTCTTCCCTTGTACATTCAACATACTGGAAATTTGAGGGGAAAAGGTAAAGCTCAACCATATTGGCTATCTTTTCGGGGGTATCAGTGCTGTGTGAATAATGCCTCTCTTCGCTCATCCTGTAAGTGTTACCGACTGAATGATCAGATACCCTTATTTTGAGCTTATCAAGGCTCTCGCTGTTGGCGTAAAAAACAAAGTAACATGAGCAGCCGTAGTCAGTTTCTGATGTTGAAAAACTACCATCTATTCCCCTGGCGCGGAGTTCTGCGCTTATCTGCTCGGCTATTTTTACTATTGCGTTCATCGTGTAGTGATCTTTAATGTTTCCTCTGTAAAGATAAGATGAAATAATGAAACTGCCAAACAAAAATGCAATTATTTTCACTTCAGGAAGAAATTTATATAGATTCCAAATAAGAACCCGCAATGCTTTTTGCGAAATATTTTTTATATTTGTAGTCGCATGTCTTTTTCATAGGGTTAGGTTTAGGTTAGCCCCTGGTGTGTTTGCCGGGGGTTTTTCGTTAGATAAAAATGAATTAGCATATGTGTAGTGAGAAAAAATGTCTATATTTGGGGAAATAAATGAGAGACATGAATTATTCAATGCCATTCACAACGATCAAGCAAGATAATTCCGAGGTGTCTTCAAAAGGCATTGTAACCCCGTCCGCACTTAAACGCTATCATAAAAATATTGAGCTTGGTTATCGAATGGCCGCCGATCTATCAGATTTATGCGATCTGCCGAAACCAGGGGAGCAGTATGTAATCATAACAGAGAAGCAGTATAACGCATTTGCGCTCGTTTTGTCGATTATCCAAACCCAGATAATAGATGAGTTATATTTTGCCATTTACCGGATCAATCAACCGACAGTGGATGCGCTGATCCAATTTATCAATGATGGCCGGATATTAAAAGGCGGATTTATCATCTCCAATTTTTTCAACCAGACGAAGAAACCCGAAAAGTGGGCACAGCAGCTTGTAAACTATTGCCAGTCAAACAGCAATTTCAAATGCGCCTATGTTCATAACCATGCTAAGATACTATGCCTTAGAGAGAAAGAAAACTATTATGTGTTTGAGGGATCGGGTAATATGAGCGACAATGCCCGAATCGAGCAATACAGGTATGAGAATAGCAGGGATGTATTCAAGTTTCACGAAAAATGGATGACTAAGATATGGCAGGACGACCGAAAGCAAGCATAGACTGGGATATTGTCGATAAATATCTTCAGGCACATTGTGACGGGGCAGCCATTGCGGGGCTGTTCGGCATTCATCCAAACACCCTATACCTCGCCTGTGAAGAGAAATATAAGATTAATTTCAGTGAGTACTCTGCCAAAAAAAGAGGAGAGGGGAAAGAGATGCTCCGGGCTAAGATGTTTGAGCAGGCAATGGCAGGTGATAAAACTATGCTGATTTGGCTGAGTAAACAATATCTCGGCATGAGTGAAAAGCAGGAAGTTGAACATAAAGGCATAATGTTGAATTTTGACAAGGATGATGGACGTGCTTGATTTCGTTAAGACCGAAAAGCAGTCTGAGGCGGTAAGGCTGATGGGTGCAGGGGCAAAATATATTCTGCTTCGTGGTGGCAGCCGTTCAGGTAAGACCTTCATCATCATCCGGCAGATAATTCTTCGTGCGTTAAAGGTTCCTGGCAGCCGCCACCTGGTTGTCCGCTTTGCCTTCAATCATGCGAAACAATCGCTGTGGTATGATACAATTCCGAAGGTGCTGAAGTTGTGCTTCCCTGGCGTGTCGCCGGCTTTAAATAAATCAGACTGGTTCCTTGAATTTCCGAATGGCAGTCAGATATGGCTTGGGGGGCTGGACGACAAGGAGCGGACAGAGAAAATCCTTGGAAATGAATATGCCTCTATATTTCTGAATGAGAACAGTCACATCAGTTATTCATCATACACGATGTGTGTGACCAGGCTGGCGCAAAAAACAGCACTCGTTAATAAAATTTACTGCGACTGTAACCCAACGACTAAGGCGCATTGGAGCTTCCGCCTGTGGTTCGAACACAAAGACCCCACGAGCAACGAGCCACTACCCCAGGAGTTGTATGCAACAATGCAGTTAAATCCTTCTGATAACCTTCGCAACCTCCCTGATGACTATATAACATCCGTGCTTTCAACCCTCAGCCGTAACCAACAGAAGCGATTTTTGCACGGCGAATATGTAGATGAAATTGAGGGCGCATTGTGGAAGTTCGGCATAATTGACCCCTTCCGGGTAATAGCTGCACCGGAGATGGATGAGGTGGTTATTGCCGTTGACCCTTCCGGTAGCGGGGAGCAGGGTAGCGATGAGGCCGGGATCGTAGCCGTAGGCAAGAAGGGAGAAGATGCCTATGTCCTTCAGGATCGCACCGGGGTAATGTCCCCCGATTCGTGGGCAAGGACCGCAATAGAGATGTACCATGCCCTGAAAGCTGATGCGATCATTGCAGAAGCTAATCAGGGGTGGGAGATGGTCCGAACAGTTATTAACGGCATCGACAGGCATATACCCGTGAAGCTCGTCAACGCTCAGAGGGGAAAGGTATTAAGAGCCGAGCCGGTGGTAGCGAAGTACGAGCAGGGGAAGGTGCATCACGTGGGGATGCTGCCGGAGTTGGAGGATCAGATGACAACATGGGCGAAGGGCGACAAGTCACCCGGCAGAATTGATGCACTGGTGCATGGTGTTACACATCTTTTGATTAAAGAAAAGCAGGAAATCATAGGAATAGGCGGGTTTTAGTTAATAATATTAAGTACGTCCCCGATAAAACAAAAATAATATTAAGCAGATGATAACCGACAGCGTAAGGAAAAGGATACTATCCGAGATTCGGAGAAAGAAAAAGCAGGGGTTATATGAGCATAAGATCGTCACCCTGCCTCAATCGCACTTCGAGAGGCTCAGCGATGAGGAGTTATTTATCCTGATCGAAACGCCAAATCTCCAGATAGTGATTGATGACCCGACGGCGAGGTATATCTGCGACAGGGCAGAGGCGATGGGGGTTGGCGCACCGAAAGTTAAATCAGTAAGCGTAAACTAATATGGCAGAGTGGTTGTATAAGAAGAGAAAGATGACAGGTGATTGGCTAACCGACATAATAGCCAGCTGGTGGAATGTCCGGGTATTGCGCAGGGTGGTCATCCGCATTGCGATTAACTGGCACAAGGAGACACGCCGCAGGGTTGACATCCTCGAACATCATGACCACTATGCACTTATTGACAGCGTTACCCGTGACGGGATCAACAATAAGTTACCCGGCGGGAAAATGAGGGTCGATGAGTTATATAAGCATAGTATTTGGACGTCTGACAGCCTCCGTAATAAAAATATTTGTCCGGTTTGCCGGAAAACACATAAATTAGCAACTAAAACAGAAAAGTCATGAGTACAAAAAGGAAGAGGCCGAGCAGGCCGAGGAGTAAGCCGCAACCAGCCGCCGAGGTTGATGCAGTAACAGCCGCCGAGGCGCAGGCCGCCGTTGACGCTGTGGCCGATGAGGAGACAACCGGAGTGCCAGAGGTTGATTTGCGACCTGAAGATGCGCTGAAGGAGAAGATTAAAAAGACAGCCGCCGAGGTTAAAAACGAGAAGCGCATTGATCGCCTCTTTGATGCTGCCGACAGCCGTGAGCGCATCATTCAGAAGATGGAGGAGGTTGTTGCCGCCGCTTACGAGGAGCGGGATAGGGCAAAGGCCGCCGGTCGTTCGTACAGGGTTTACCACATGGTAGGCGTGAGGATTGCCAACATCAGGGAGCAACTGAAAAGGATTATGCGGTGATTAACTTCGACTACAACGGCAAAGTTTACAAGGGGAGGGATCAGTGGAGTGAGATAACTCTCGCTGATTACCTCTCGCTTGTAAGGCTTGCTATACCTGACAAGCTGAGGGCTTATTACATCTCCCTGGGCAAACTCAATGAGGAAAACCCTGAATCAGTTGCAGCGTTCGAGGCCTCGCTTGCTGACATCACAGAAAGGGAGTGGGTAAAGGAGTTCCCTCTATTCTACGGCAAAGTCATCGCCCTGTTGTCTGACATCCCTGTTGAATCCCTACACTACACCACCCGCAGCGAGATTTACGACAGGTTTTTCCGGCACTTCATCATGACTGCCTGCTATGACATCCCCATGATGCAGGCAGATGGCAAGCTAATTGAGTACATGGGCGAAGAGATGAGTAGTTTCGAGTTTGAGGGCGAGACATATTATTTCCCTCCCTCTCTGCGATTGCTTGGCGAGGTGGTGCCGATGTACGATGAGGAGGCAGTTACATTCTGCGAGGCTGCGGACATTGAACTTTCGATGAGGTCGCTGGCGGATGAGGGCGTGGAAAAGTTTGCACTGGTGGCGGCTATCTACTGCCGCAAAAAGGGCGAGAAATACGATGAGGCGGTCGCACTTGAACGGGGCGAGAGGTTCAAAAACCTGCCGATGAATGTCATCTGGTCGCTTTTTTTTTACATAGAAAAACTTACGCTGTCATTTACGAAAGATATGATAGCATCTTTAAAGGAGGCAAAAAAGCAACTGGACGCAGCTATGGCTTCCGGGGATTGATTTATGAGGTGGCCGGTGCTGGCGTGTTTGGCACGATAGCGCAGGCAGAAAGAGTAAAGTTGTACACATTCTTTGATTATTTGGCATACAAGCGTGACAACAGCTGAATTGAAAGCACAGGCAAAGATATTGCAGATGGTACTTGACAACCTCTGCATGGCGGATCTGACAGGAGCAGGAAGGGCCTACATTATACAGTTGATTGACATGATTAACACGAAGATAAATGACACTTGCGGAACTTAAAACAGAATTGCTCAAGAAGGGCAGCGTTGCAGTAGGCAACATCATAGTGGATTACCAGGAGGAGGCGCAGGCCCCGAACCTGACCTACCCGATAGTCATTTGGAACCTCGCTGGTGATGGCAGCCGCTTCCGGCTTGACACCCGCAGCGAGCGGAAATTGCTCAATATTGACGTGTTTATCTGCATTGCGTTCAACCCTAACACCGACAGCCGGATAACGAAGTGGGACACGGCAGAGGCACTATTGCGGGCATACCTTGCCGTTGTGGATAGTAACACGAAATTAAGGATAATGAACCTTGACGAGATCGAAGGCGAATATTACCCGTTCGGCGCGGTAACAGTCGAGGGAGAGATCGGAATAAGGTACAGGATAGCACTTGAAATGATATGCTGACAGCTGAACATAGGGCTGAATTGGAAAGCTACATCAAGGAGCTTTTGATGCGTGAATGGGTCGATCAGGGTCACTTCATGGATGGCCGTGTTGTCAATGAAATGGAATTGAAGATCAGCGAAACAGTATCAGGCTTCGAGGCCGCCGGGATGATGTTCCCTTATGCCTCATACATGGAGTATGGGGTGGAGGCTTCCCGGATACCCTTCTCCGGCAGGAGCGGCAGGGGCGGTAAGTCCCGGTACATCGAGGCTCTTACCTCATACGTCCAGCGGCGCATGGCAATAACCGATTTGAAGGAAGCCAAAAGCGTAGCCTTCGCCATCGCGCACACCCATAAGAAAGAGGGAATGCCGTCACTCAGATCGAAGGAATACAGCAAGACTGGTAAGCGCACCGGATGGGTGACAGAGACATTGGCCAATAATGCCGATCAACTCGGATCATTCATTGAGAAACTTATGGGTGATGTCCTGATAAGAAGCATAACGGCCACTATTGAGGGGCACCGGGCAGATATTACACATCCGATAAAAATACGACTATGAGCATAACTTTAACAGATGCCGCAACGCCGGCCAGCCAGATAATTAACAACGCCTCTTATGTCGCCAGTACGAATCAGGCGGAGGATTCAACGCACAAGAATGTCAGGGTGCGGGCAGAGGTATATATCGCAGGCGAGAGGATCGCCGTGACCGAGCAACCGAAGGCACTGACATCGTTCAACTTATCGGAGCTGCTGAGAAGGTATATCACACCCTTGAAGTATAAGGGCAATGACTATCATACACCGGCGGGAACCTCGGTACTTACCAGCTGGACTAACAGCGGCTCATTCTCCTCCTTCACAACATCGGGTAAGGAGATCACGGCGGCGATTACGACTGCCGCGGGGTGGGCAGTAAGTGACGGCATTGCGCTCACCGCGGGTGAGGTGCTGGCTGTACTTATCAAGGAGCAGGCGCAGAATTCCGGCGATCTGTATGTCCGGCTGCACGATGGCAGCGCAGCTGTCGAGACGCTGCTGCTTGGCAATACCGACCTGTATAACACTAACCGGATATTACTGTTTGTCGCCCCCGAAGATGACACCTACACCGTGCAGATAGGATCGACAGGCGTGGTTGACTGGGTGGGTGATTACGAGATCATGAAGCTGGCGGCCACAACATACGGCGATCCGCTGATACATTACTTCGTGAAGTTCACAGAGTACTGGGAAAACGCATCAGACGTGACCACCGCAGGGGCTTCCACAAGGTCGATAACCGCCGCATTTATCAACTGCTCAACCTCCCGTGATTTCGGCGACTACCTGATAAAGCCTCTGGGTGTTGGCAACTTCCTGACGCTTGCACAGGAAGAGGAGGCCGCCATTTACGTCTCACCGAACAAGATGCCGAAGTTTGATAACCTAATAACGGGCTTTACGAATGGAGGCTACGAGACATTCACATCAACAGGGGTGACAATTACCTCAGCAATAGGCACGCAGTGGAAGGTGGCGTTTTCTTCCGGGTCATTCCCGATTAAAAAGGGCGATAAGGTAATGATCCACTTTCATATGACGCTTAACTCCGGCGTTGGTGCTAATTGGTATCTTCACGCCGATGGAGATTTGCGCTCAAACTTCGTGACGGCCATAAATGGAGAGAATAAGATAATACTTACATCGACATACACGGGTAATGTTGTGGTCAGGTTCGACCAAGGAGACGCCGGGGATTGGGAGACAGGCCCGGTAATTGTCATGCGCGAATCATTGCAGGTCAACATCGTCTTTCTTTCCCTGTGCCACGACCTTCAGATAAAGCACTATAAAAACGCAGTAGCGACCAAGGAGGCTATTGCCTGTTATGCCGGATGGGGTGTGATACCATTAAAGTATTACAACTACTACGGGCTATCGGACAATAACGCCATTATATCGCTGCTCGATCCTGATGACGTGGTGATGAGCAACACCCTGTATGTACCCCTGATTTTGTCCTGCGATCACAGGTTCATGGAATTTGTCAACAGGCTTGGCGGGCTTGACTATATCACTTTCCGGGGCTACCATAAGACAAAAGCAGCCCCGGAGAAGGAATTTTACCGCACATCAGGCAGGGTGCGGAAGATGCTCGATGCCAAACGCATCATCAGAGAGACATTAACCACCCGCTTTATTGACGGGGTGATGCCGCTTGTGGCTGATGCGATAGCGTCCGAATATACGGAGCTTGACGGGGTGGAGGTTACTGTTATAACTGGCGAGGTTGACACGTATAGCGAAAACGATTTGATTATTAATGAGATAGAAGTTGAATATGAGGGCTAAGGTGTTTATCGGGGTGCAGGAAGTCGAGTATGACGGGACGGTAAATGTTGAATTTGCCATTGATGACATACGCTCGTTTAACATAGGCAACCTGAATAATTCATACACTATCAGCCTGCCCCGCACGAAGGCTAACGAGATGATACTTCAAAATACCACCCTGTTGAACTCATCCGAGCCACTGAATGAAAAGGGATCAATCTATGTTGGCGGCATAAAGATACTCGAAGGCAATGTAAAAGTTTATTCAATCACCTCTGATTATGTCAAGATATACATCTCCGGTGACGACATTGCCGATGAGATCAAAGGTAAATCGCTGCGGGACCTGGTATTTACCTCTTCCAATTTTGCGCTTACCTCGGCCAATGTGATTGCTTCGTGGTCAGGCGATGACAAGTTTTACCGCTTCCCGATGATTACATGGTGCAGGCTGTGGAGCGAAGAGACACCAGGCACGGGGGCTAACTGGTTGCCGAATGACTTTGTTCCGATGTTCAGGGTGAAGAATATCATTGAGAAGATATTCCCAGGGTGGGTTATTGATGGCACATTCTTCGCTTCGACCAGGGGGCGCAATGCGTACATTCTGGGACATGAGACAATCGCACCCGATACCTTCATCGAGAATAAGGGATTCCTTGTTAAGCCGACCAATTATAGCGAGAATAATAACACGAGGAACTGGACGGCAACATCAATAGGCAGCATCACGGTAACGAAAAACCCCGTGTCATTCAACACCGTGACCACTGATGAAGCTTCGGCATGGAGTACCGGCGATGACGAATATACGGTACCAGAGACCGGCACTTACCGTTTTATTTTCACTGTCAGGCTCAAAAACAGCCTTGAAACCCTGCCGCAATTTGTAGTACAGAATAACAGCTACGATGTGAGGGTGATCCAGAATAGCACTAACCTTGTAAGGCTGTTTGACAGTTCACCAATTACTACACTTGACAACCTTGATCTTACGCTTGACACCGGATGGGTGCATATGACCGCCGGCGATAAGGTTAAATGCACCGCCACAGCGACATCGGCGGCAGAAAATACAGGGGGGGCAGTCACGACAGACATAGGGGTTGATAATGTGGAGAGTAAGTTTGAGGCTACATTTGATCGGCGCAACCTTTACCCAGGGCTGAATTTCACCGTTGCGCCAACGAGCTATATGCCCGACATCGACCAGTATGATTTTATCAGGGCAATAAAAGAGGATTACAATTTAAGGTTCATCTTCGACCGTTATAACAGGGTGATAT
>CAYUOS010000120.1:0-9895 GCA_964446435.1 uncultured Rikenellaceae bacterium
GTCTTGGAGGCCCTCGGTTGCGGCCGGCCGGTGGTGGCCAGCCGGGTGGGCGGCGGCATATCTGGCACCTGTGGTTATCATAGAGAACATCAATGTGACACAGGGAAGGGTAATAGTAATTCCGCAGATGAACAGGAGCGCCTTCACCTGTTCCGACCCGATGGAGGGTTTCCCAACATCTTATGAGATAGAGACACCAAATGGGGCAAGGAGATTCAGGCTGGGGTCGAGGGTGACAAATCCATTGCATCAATGGCCTGACCCCCTGGTATATGCACAATACCCTTCAAATCAGCAGTTGTCAGGGTTTGAAACCAGGAATATTAACCGGGCATTTCCCGGAAGGGCGAACGGAAACCTGACAGAGCAGGTTGCATATTCTATTGTAAAACTGATAGATAAAGAAGGTGTTAACATAGTTGTTGACGTTCATGAGTCTTCACCTGAGGTTCCTATTGTTGACGTAATAGTCTATCATGAAAAGTATGAAGAACTTGCTATGATATCGGTACTATCGCTTGAGATGCTTGGCCTGCAATATTCTCCCGAACAGTCGCCGGTAAACTTCCGCGGACTTACGCACCGTGAGCTTGGTGACTATACAAATGCAATACCATTCCTTATGGAGACGAGTAATCCTTCCATGGGCCGGCTCAGGGAGCGAACCAGTGTTGACCTCGTGCTGAATGGGAAAAGTGAGAACTACAGAAAGGCGAAAGAGTCAGGCGCCTTGAGGATTGCCTACAGAGAGGAGAGGGGAGAGCCAATCAGCCATCGTGTGGGAAGGCATTTGGTCGGTTTCATGGAGCTGATAAATTCATATAATATGTATTACCCTGAAAACCCTGTACTATTCGAAGGACTTCCAGCCTATGAGGAGATACTTGAGAAGGGTGTGGGAAGTTTTCTTAATAATTGAATACCAAATAAAAGAGAGATATGAAAAATACATGGAAAAAGATTTGTTTGTCATCGGCCGTATTGGCTGTCTGCCTTTGCGCTTCGGCGCAGAAATTCGAGCAGCCGGTTTTGATCTCTTCAGCAGGCCAGAGTGCTGATGTAAAGCTTGTACAGATGCTGGTTCAGAGGCAGAAACTTGATACCCGAACAGTACTGATGGCAACGTCTGAGGATCTTAAGGGAGTAAAGACTTTGCTTATTGTACCGGGCTTCAGTTCGAAGGGATTGGGAGCTGCAGGTGTCAGTCAGCAACAGGAGATGGAACGTGTCAGATTACTGGTAGAAGCTGCCAACTCAATGAAGATTCCGATAGTAATGGTTCATGTCGGGGGCAATGCCAGAAGGCAGGGCCAGTCAGATGCCTTCAACAGACTGATTGCTGAGAATTCGAAGTATCTTATTGTGGTGAAGCAGGGTGATGAAGATGGATTCTTCTCTGCTATTTCAAAGGCAAAGGGACTGCCGTTGGTACTTGTGGACAAGATATCGGATACTGAAGCACCAATCGGAGGTCTGTTCAACTGATACTAACCGCAAGCAATCATGAGAAGGTTAAAAAAACAATGGGTTCCAGCCCTTCTGATAGTAATTCTGTTTCAGCCGTTTTGGCTTGCAGCTCAGGTTACCGGCAAAAATGGCATGGCGTCAACGGCACATCCACTGGCCTCGGATGCAGCAATAGAGATACTCAGGGCAGGGGGCAACGCTGTTGATGCTGCGGTGGCGGCTGCTTTTGCCATAGGGGTTGTGGAGCCTGACGGATCAGGTCTCGGTGGTGGCGGGGGGATGGTAATCTACCTGAAGGAAAGGAATGAGTCAGTCTTTATTAATTACTATGGCTACAGTTCGGAGAATGCTGAGGCTGCAGGGTTTGTGAGCAGCAGAGAACAGGCAACTGCCAGGGCAATTGGTGTTCCTGGTACTGTTGGTGGCCTTCTTGAGGCTCACAAGAGGTTCGGTTCGCTCCCTCTTGCCACTGTAATGGGCCCGGCAATAAGGTATGCCGAGGAGGGGTTCGAGGTGGATGCCACCCTTGCAAGACTTATACTTGATAACGTTGAGAAGATCATGGGCGATCCTGCAACAGCTGAAATATTTCTCGATGACGGATTTCCCAGGATGGAAGGGGATATTCTGGTTCAGAGAGAACTTGCAATCCTCCTGAAGGAAATAGCCGTAAAAGGAAGGAGTGCCTTTTATGAAGGCAGATACGCAGAGGCTTTTGTTAAGGGAATAGCAGAACGTGGAGGATTTCTTACCCTGGATGATCTGGCTTCATACAGACCCAAGGTATCTGATCCCCTGAAAGGTTCTTACAGGGGGTATGACATTCTTTCAGCCGGTGTTCCGCAATCGGGTATAAGTCTTATAATGGGACTTAACATTCTTGAAAATTTTGATTTTACCGGTGCTGAGCATTTTAGCAGATCAGCATCGACACTTCATTTAATTGCTGAAGCTCTTAAGCTAATAACTGCAGACAGATATGAGTATATGGCTGACCCTGATTTTGTTGATGTACCTGTCAATGGAATGATCTCGAAAGAATATGCCCTCACGCAATTCAACCGGATCAATATGACCAGGCTTGAACCTTCTACATATCGCCAGACAAGAGCGGGTGATCCATTTCCATTCAATTCTGTGCAGGAAGCCGGGGATGAGGTTGAGATAGCTGAGTTTGAGCTGGCAGATGTGGAAGGCCATACCACAACACTATCGGTAATTGATAAGGATGGCAATGCTGTTGCCCTGACACAGACCCTTGGCCATTTCTTCGGTTCAGGGCAGACAGTCGCGGGAGTGCTTTTCAATAATGCAATGACCAACTACGGGTATATCTCAGCCAATGTTAACAGGATAAAGAACCGTAAGCAATGCAGAAGTACGATCTCTCCATCAATAATACTGAAGGAAGGAAATCCCTACCTGATACTGGGGAGTCCGGGTGCTGCCAGGATTACATCAACAGTACTCGAACTTGTTGTTAATATCATAGATTTCGGAATGGATGTGGAGGAGGCAAATCTGGCACCACGTTTCTTCTGCCAGAAGCAGGAGGACTTCCTGCACATGGAGTCAGGTATTGATGAAAAGGTAAGGGAAAGGCTTGAGGCCATGGGGCATATGATTAAGGTTTATGAAGGAATGGATCTTTTTTTCGGAGGGGCTCAGATGATTATGATGGATCCTTTGACAGGAATCTACCATGGGTCAGCTGATCAGCGGCGAGGGGGTCGTGTTTCAGCCTATTAAAAACTACCATGGAAATCCATGATATATGAGAAGCAGGTATATCTTAACCTTTCTGGTTCTGATAATTATTGCCGGCTGCCCGATTGGCAATAAAGAGGAGGATAATTATCTGCTCAGGAATAGAAGAGTCAGGATAGTTATCACAGACTCAGGATTAGGTGGACTTTCAGTTATGGATGACATAGCACAAAAGTTGCTAAACTCCAATTACTATAAGAGTGCGGAGATAATATTCGTCAATGCACTTTTTGATGCTGAGTCGGGATACAACTCATTGCACACGAGGGAGGAGAAGGTTACAATGTTCAACATGGTTCTGTCAGGCATTGTAAAAAGGTACTCACCTGATGTGATAGTCGTTGCATGCAACACCCTCTCAGTGCTACTTGAAGGGAATGATTTTATGGGTAAGACATCCATTCCGGTAGTTGGCATTATAGAACCCGGGGTTGAACTCATCTATCAAAAGCTGAATGAAACAGAGCGATCGAGAGTGTTGGTTTTTGGTACCGAGACCACGATAGAAGAGGCGAGTCATTTGAGAGCCCTTAAAAAGCTCAATATTCCGGAAGATAGAATAATTGCACAGTCGTGCCCTCATTTGCAGTCATACATTGAGCAAAATCCGTCAGGTGAGGAGACAGAGATGCTTATTAACTACTATTTTCAGGAGGCGATCAACGGCTTGCCTATAGATACCGTGCCTTTGCTGATAAGCCTGAACTGCAGTCATTTCGGGTATTCAGAAAAGTTTTGGGCAGCAGCGGTTGAAAACTCGGGTTTCACCCTTGGGGCAATCATTAATCCGAATCACGCATTGGGTGATATGTTGTTAGTCAAAGGAGAGAGAAGGAAGATCGGTCTTGATGATATAGCTCTTAAGGTGGTATCGAAAGTGGAAATCAGGAATGCAGAGCCGGTGGCAGTATTCTTTGAGGAAAGCTCACCCGTGCTTGCAGAGGCTATCCGAAACTACACACTTATCCCGGACCTCTTCTAGGCATTCCTTTTACCAGTTAAACTGGCAGAAAGGTATGGTTGTTTTCGTTACATTTGCTTCAATATTGGTTGTCGATATATTATAGGGTTCATTGTCAGCACTGATCATGATCAGGTTAAACATGAAATATGGCAAAACACTGATAGCAATAATCCTTGTTGCCTTAGTGTTCATCCTTTTTGCAATATTTGTACAGTTGTCAGTATCGAAGTGGGGAAGTGGCCTGATAGAGAAGAACAAGACCCTCTGCATGACTTATGCTGAGGAGCTCAGGGATGGATCAGAAGAAGTGATTGTGCATCTTGGACTGCAGGGTCTATTGACAGCTGATGATTTGAGTTCCTCACAGGTCAGGCTTGTTGATTCATTATTAAAGTCAGCTTCTGAGGAACAGCTTGTCCTGCATAACGGTCTCGACGGCGGATTCTATTTGTCATCTGTACACTCATTCTTTGGCTACTCTTTCCCCACCTCTCCGCCGCCAGTCCCTGCATACGGTCCTCCACCCCGTTCATTCGAAATAATCAGATCGCAATGCATCGCGACCATTGAGTCTGAAATCCCGATAGTTGAAGTTCACGGTTTTGATCCCGCATTGTTTCCTCTTGCAACAATACCTATCGTTTATGAATCGGAAATTGTTGGATCAGTATGGGTGAGGATTCACCTGGAGCGAAACATGCCGATTGTAAAGATCAGCAGGATAATTAACAGAACCGCTGTACTGGCGTTGACCGGATTATTTATTTTTCTGATCATTGCGGCAATCTTCAGAGGTGAAATTCAGGGCATTAAGAGTGAGCTTGTGAATATCAGGCATGACCCGGGTTACCGGATGAAGAGAAGGTGGGGGATGTTCGGTTATATCTCCGCAACGATTAATGACATGCTCTCAACGATTGAGAAGGAAAACAAACGGCGACAAAAACTCGAAAGAGAGCTCAACCAGAAGAACAAGATGGCAGCTCTTGGAACGATGGTAGCAGGAGTTGTACACGAAGTTAAGACTCCTCTTTCTATAATTAAAACCAGACTTCAGATATGGGACAGGGCAATCTCAACAGAGGCTGAAGGTTGTGGACCCGTTTCGAGGGATTCTCTGCAGATGCTTGTGAATGAGACTGACAGGCTTTCAGCACTTGTAAACAGGCTTCTTGTTTTTTCCAGGCCGATTGAGCAGAAATTTAAGCAGACAGACATGAATCTGCTGATAAGCGAGGTGGTGAGTTTTATAAGCATAAATACGGTTGGCAAGGGGATTGAGATCAGGACCAGGATGAACCCGGATTTGCCATTAATAATGGCAGATCAGAGCACACTTAAGCAGGTATTTCTGAATATACTTCAGAACTCGTGCGAATCGATGCCCGATGGTGGACTTATTGAAGTCTGCTCTGATCTGATTAGCAGTGATGGTTGTATTATAATTACTGTTCTTGATTCAGGTTCCGGAATTCCTGAGGATGCCCTGGGGAATATCTATGATCCGTTCTTTTCTCTCAAAGATACAGGTGCCGGCCTTGGTCTTGCAATCTCATACCAGATTGTAAAGGCACACAATGGAGAGATTTCGATAACCAACAGGGTGGAAGGAGGAGCCAGGTGTACAATTAAGTTGCCTGTAAATCAATAAAGGAGATAATCGTGGAAGACCTGAAGAAAATTCTTGTGGTGGAAGATGAGGCACCAATCAGAAAGAACATCGCTGACCTGCTGGTTCCGATCGGATATAGAGTAGAGCAGTCAGGTGATGGTCAGAGCGGTCTGCAGGCATTCATCAATTTCAAGCCACAAGTTGTTATTCTTGATATTAATCTCCCCGGGAAAGATGGTTTGACTCTTTTAAGAGAGATAAAGAGCATCAGTTCAAATGTTCCGGTGATTGTTTTTACTGCATATGGCACGAGCGAGCGCGCAATAGAAGCGATGAAGCTGGGGGCGTTTGATTATATAGAAAAGCCCTTTGATATAGACGAATTCATTATCTCAATTGAAAGGGCACATGCATATTATTGTCTTCTGCGCGAATTGAGGGAGTTACGATCAAAAGTCAGGGAGACGAAATCATCCCGTACCAAGGATGAAATTATTGGCAGGAATGTCAAAATGCAGAAAATCTTCAAGATGATCGGGAGGATTGCCCCAACCGACGCTACTGTGCTTATACAGGGGGAGAGTGGAACAGGGAAGGAACTTGTTGCAGATGCTATACAGCGCCACTCTTTACGTGCCGGCAAACCCTATGTGAAAATAAATTGTGGCGCTTTGTCGGAGTCGGTCCTTGAGAGTGAGATTTTTGGACATGAGAAGGGCTCATTTACAGGAGCTGACTCAAGAAGGCAGGGTCTTTTTGAAATTGCTGACGGAGGTACGGTTTACCTTGACGAGATTAATAGTATGCCAAAATCGCTACAGGTAAGGCTGCTGCGGATATTGCAGAAGCAATCCTTTTTCAGGGTCGGCGGTGTTACCCCGATTACTGTCGATGTCAGAGTGATTGCTTCCTCAAACCGTGATGTTGAATATGAGGTTGCCAGGGGGGAGCTTAGGGAGGATTTGTATTACAGGCTCAATGTGGTCAGGATCAACATTCCGCCTCTGAGGGAAAGAGCTGATGATATAGATCATCTTACTGATTATTTTCTCAACAAGTACAGACCAGGTAGAGATATAGCTATTTCTCCTGCTTCACGAAAACGGCTTCATGTCTACAAATGGCCGGGAAATATAAGAGAGCTTGAAAATGTTATATACAGCGCTCTGGTTACATCGTCAGACAGGCTTTTGGAGATACCTGACCTGCCGGTTCAGACAACCACCGGTGATTCACAATTCTCTGCTATATCGCTGATCGATAATGGCATGTCTTTCAAGGAGGTATTGCATTATTTTGAAAGACAGTTAATTGATGAAGCCCTTAAAAGGTTCAATAATAATCAGAGCAAGGCTGCCGAGTATCTGAGGATAAACAGAAGGCTACTCTATACCAAGATACAAGAATTAAGGAAGTAGACCCTGGTTCTGAAACCAACTATATCCTGCGGGGAGCTGGCTGTTTCAGATCAGATTACCCCCGGGCGCTTGAAGTATTTTGATTCGCTTCGGGGCTCCAGTTCTCCTGAGAACTTTTTGACAGCGCCTTTGGTAGGGGTTATTATGACATCTGCCATATTGCCACCTGTCCGCAAAGTAATCTCAAGTTTGGCGTTTATTAGATTGCCTCTTAACTGCATGGTGGATTTGACATTTCCCTTCTTGTCGGTGGTCTGTTTGAAGTCTGAAACAGAGAGCTTGTTTGTGTGAGCATTGTCTGCAATTATTTGTCCCTGTATGAATACATCCTCCTTTTCATAGGAAATGAAAACCGAATTGTCGGTATTGGTTTCGAAGTTACCACCTCCCTTGTCATAAGTGCCAACGATAATTACATAATCATTTTCGTTGAGTGCCGCAAGGGCTTTCTCAAATTTAGCTTTTGCCAATGCTTCCCTTTCTTCCTTTTTGCTCTGGGCGGATGCATTGATGACTACAAGAGTAATCATGCAAAGAGAAAAGACAATTCTATTCATAATCAGTCAATTTTACGTAATTTATATACAAAGTTAAATATTTATTATAACTTTTCACTGGGTTTTAACAAATGACAGACAGGCAAATCATTTTCCCATAGAGCAGTTATTTACCCCCAGGCTTACAATTGTCATTCCGGATACTATTTCTGATCCTGATTCTGATGCAGTAAGACTGGATGCTGCTATGGGGTTGAGTTATTCGACTCTTTACTTAAGGCTTCGACAGATGAAAGACCAGAACACACATGAAAGGATCCACAAGGTTGTAGAATTGATTTCTGCAGACAGGGAGAGGACCAACCTCCTGAAAGCGGCAGAATACAGGGCGATTGCTTATCTGGTTGAAAGGGTCCCCGGATGGATCAGTCCGAACATTTTGACAGCCATCGGGTTTATTGGCGGCCTGGTAGTCTTTGCCTCTTTTTTACTTGCCTACAGGTACCATATTAACTACCTGCTTTTAGGAATCGGGGGCTTTGCAATAAGCTGGCTGGGAGATAGTCTTGACGGCAGACTGGCATATTACAGAAAGAGACCACGAAGACGCTACGGCTTTGTTCTTGATGTCACCATCGACTGGATCAGTATTATACTCATCGGATTCGGTTATATGGTATATACTCATGGTCCGTGGGAATTATTGGGGTATGCCTTTGTAGCCATGTACGGCTGGGAAATGATAATTGCACTAATGAGATATCACATTACCGGAAAGTACTCGATTGATGCAGGAAAACTTGGACCCACAGAGGCCAGGATTATAATCTCACTTGTACTTTTGGTTGAGGTAATTGTGCCAGGGTCGATAGACTATTCAGCTCTGTTAATATGCCTGGTTCTTTTGATGGTAAATGTAGTTGACACAAGAAGTTTGCTTGTGATTTCAAATGAGACTGATAAAAGGGAAGCTATAAAAAGTTAGTTGAAGCCAAGGCTTCAAATATTCGTAAAGAGCTATTTGTCTTTCCAAGAAACCGACCGATTTGCTTTAAGTGAGAGGTGTCCTGTAAAATACTCTGCAACACATATCAAAATATTTTAAAGTGTATATTGTACAATTAAAATAAAAAAGTTCGTATATTGGTCATCTGAAAATAACTGATTTGCAACTATCATAAGACTTAACTGATTAAAAAAGACTGAAATGACAACGATTGACTGGTTAGTTTTGGGGTTATTTTGCGCCGGACTTGTTGGAGTGATCATCTGGGTTGTAAGGAAGAAATCTGATACGACCCAGGATTATTTTCTGGCCGGGCGTGATGCAACATGGATAGCTATTGGAGCATCTATATTTGCATCGAATATTGGATCGGAGCACCTGGTGGGTCTCGCTGGTGCAGGGGCTTCATCAGGGATGGCGATGGCCCACTGGGAGATACAGGGATATCTCATCCTGCTTCTGGGCTGGCTGTTTGTGCCGTTCTATGCGAGAAGCGGGGTATTTACCATGCCTGAGTTTCTCGAGCGGCGTTATAATGCGCATTCAAGATCATTTTTATCAATTATCTCACTTGTCAGCTATGTTCTGACCAAAGTGGCAGTAACGGTTTATGCCGGCGGGGTTGTATTCAAGCAGGTGTTTGGGATAGAGTCTATACTGGGTGTTGACTTTTTTTGGATAAGTGCCATAGGGTTGGTTGTTCTAACCGGTCTATATACTGTCTTCGGCGGAATGAAGGCCGTATTGTATACTTCTGTCCTTCAGACTCCGGTGTTGCTGATAGGATCGCTGGCTGTACTGGTAATCGGCCTGATAAAGGTCGGAGGATGGAGTGAGATGCTTGAGATATGCCGCATGACACCGGTAAATGAGTATGGTGATACGATGACATCACTGATAAGGTCTCCGAAGGATATGGATTTTCCGTGGACAGGAGTCTTGCTCGGGTCGGCCATTATTGGTTTCTGGTACTGGTGTACCGACCAGTATATAGTACAGAGGGTTCTTTCAGGCCGCGACCAGAAGGAGGCAAGGAGGGGTACTATTTTCGGGGCTTACCTGAAGCTTACTCCTGTTTTCATTTTCCTTATACCCGGAATGCTTGCTTATGCTCTTAACCAGAAGGGTTTGATTTACCTTCCCGATTCTGATGCTGCATTTCCT
>CAYUOS010000121.1:0-9837 GCA_964446435.1 uncultured Rikenellaceae bacterium
ATAAGGCAATGCCACAACAGCACCCTTGTCGAATACCTCGGTAATAGTTCCTTCATGTATTGAATCGGTTGTGAAGAGTGTTTCAAAAACATCCCACGGATTCTCTTCAAGCTGCTTATGTCCAAGGCTGAGCCTGCGGTTTTCCTTATCGATTTCAAGAACAATTACTTCAATCTCTGAATCAATGTTGGTGAATTCAGCCGGGTGCTTGATCTTCTTGGTCCATGACAGATCTGAAATATGAATCAGTCCGTCAACACCCTCCTCTATCTCGACAAAAACGCCGAAATTGGTGAAATTGCGTACCCTGGCAGTATGTTGGGTATGAACAGCGTACTTCTCTTCAATCTTCTCCCATGGATCAGTCTTGAGTTGCTTGATGCCCAGTGACATCTTTCTCTCCTCCCTGTCAAGTGTAAGAATAACGGCCTCAACCTCATCACCTACCTTCATGAACTCCTGTGCACTACGCAAATGCTGCGACCAAGACATCTCAGATACATGGATGAGACCTTCAACGCCTGGCGACACCTCAACAAATGCTCCGTAATCTGCCATCACCACAACCTCGCCGCTAACCTTGTCACCAACCTTGAGATTGGGATCAATCGAATCCCATGGATGGGCAGTAAGCTGTTTCAGACCAAGTGCAATACGCTTCTTGTCATCATCAAAGTCAAGTATTACAACGTTCAGTTTCTGGTCGAGCTCAACTATCTCCTCAGGATGGTTGACCCTGCCCCATGACAGGTCAGTAATATGAATAAGACCATCAACTCCACCGAGGTCAATGAATACACCATACGAAGTAATGTTCTTGACGGTTCCCTCAAGAACCTGACCCTTCTCAAGCTTGGCAATAATCTCCTTCTTCTGCAGCTCGAGCTCAGCCTCGATGAGAGCCTTGTGCGAAACAACCACATTCTTGAACTCCTGGTTGATCTTCACTACCTTGAACTCCATGGTCTTGCCGACATAAATGTCGTAGTCGCGAATCGGCTTGACATCAATCTGCGAACCCGGCAGGAATGCCTCAATACCGAATACATCGACGATCATGCCTCCTTTGGTGCGGCACTTGATGTAACCTGTTATAATCTCATCGTTGTCGAGGGCTGCATTAACCCTGTCCCATGAATTCAGTGCGCGAGCCTTCTTGTGCGAAAGCATCAGCTGACCTCTCTTGTCCTCCTGACTCTCAACATAGACCTCAACCGTGTCACCCAGTTTCAAGCCCGGATTGTACCTGAACTCGTTGAGACTTATAACGCCCTCAGACTTGTATCCAATATTGACAACAACCTCACGGGCAGTCATCTGGATAACAGTACCCATAACAACTTCATTCTCTGCAATGGTTGAAAGGGTTTCATTGTAAAGAGCCTCATGAGCAGGATTTCTCCTTGCCCTTTTTGTGTCTTCCTTTTCAAATGCTTCCCAGTCAAACTCGTCAGGGGTAACGGGTGCAGGAGCAGCCTCTTGCTGTACCTTCTTCTCCCGAGGTTCCTTCTCAGCCCGTAAGGGCTTCTTGCTCACTTCTTCTTCAATTTCTGGTCCGGCCGATTCTGAAATAATCTCGCTAACCGGTTCAGCAACTTCCTCAGCCGATGTAACGGCCTCAGAACCTGCAATTTCTTCGTTAATTTCAACTGCAACAGCAGTCTCTGCCTCGGGTACTTCTGCCTGAGCTTCAACATTCTCTTCAGCAGATGCCTCGGCTACTTGCTCTTCTGCCATAGCCTCGGGCTTGTTCTCTTCAATCTCCTCGCGGATTTTTTTCTCGTCGTTTTGTGTCATAAGATTCAAATGAATGATCTAATAGTTAATAAGTTAGACATTATATTGTTCAAAAAGTGCCTGCAAAGGTAATTATTTTTTTTATTTATATTTGCATCTTATTTACTCAGAAACAATCCTAAATGAAGATTACCGTAATTGGAACCGGATATGTCGGACTCGTAACCGGAACCTGCTTCGCTGAGACCGGCGCTTCCGTAATATGCGTAGACAAAGATGCTGAAAAAATAAACATTCTGCAGAATGGATCAACACCGATCTATGAACCAGGTCTTCAAATAATGATAGACAGGAACGTTGAAAAGGGAAGGCTCTCCTTTTCAATAAGTATCGACGAAGCTGTCAGGAAGTCGGAAATCGTCTTCATCGCAGTGGGCACCCCCCCGGGTGAAGATGGCAGCGCTGATCTCTCTCATGTGTTGGGTGTTGCGCGAGAAATAGGCAGGGCCATCGATAAATATACGATAGTAGTGAACAAGAGTACGGTTCCGGTCGGAACGGCAGAAAAGGTGAGGCAGGTAATAAACGACGAACTGTCGGCCAGGGGGGTGAAAACTCTTTTCGATGTAGCTTCAAATCCGGAGTTCCTCAAGGAGGGTTCAGCGGTGCAGGACTTTCTCAGTCCTGACAGGGTTGTAATAGGAGTTGACAGCGAGAAGGCAGGTGAGATGATCAGAACCCTGTACAAGCCTTTCATGCTCAAGAATGAACGAATACTCTTCATGGACATAGCCTCGGCAGAACTTACAAAGTATGCTGCCAACGCGATGCTTGCCTCGAGAATTAGTTTCATGAATGAAATTGCAGCCCTGTGTGAACTTCTCGGAGCGGACATAAACCAGATAAGGAAGGGTATCGGTACTGACTCGCGCATCGGAAACAAGTTTTTGTATGCAGGCGCAGGCTACGGGGGTTCCTGCTTTCCGAAGGATGTAAAGGCCCTTATCAGAACCGCCGGTGATGTAGGATTTGAACCCAACATTATCATGGCGACAGAAAAGACAAACAATATTCAGAAGCATATACTGGCCGAAAAGGTCAGAACGCATTTTGGAGGGAACCTGAAGGACAAAACGGTTGCCTTGTGGGGACTTTCGTTCAAGCCGAATACCGATGATGTTCGCGAGGCCCCGGCACTGGTAATGGTAAACGACATCTTGCCTGAGGGGGTGAAAATTCAGGCATACGACCCGGCTGCAATGGAAGAGGCAAGAAAACAGGTTGGAGACGCAATTGTCTTCGCGGCAGACCCATATGAAGCAGTATCAGGAGCTGACATTCTTGTACTTGCTACCGAATGGCCGGAATTCAGGCTCCCCGATTTCGACAGGATCGGTAACCTTATGAAGGAAAGGGTGATAGTCGATGGCAGAAATATATACGAACCTGAAACCCTGGCAAGGTATGGTTTCAGGTATTATGGAATAGGAAGAAAACGACAGTTATGAAAGGTATTATTCTCGCCGGAGGTTCCGGCACACGTCTCTACCCAATCACCAGGGTTATCTCAAAACAATTGCTGCCTGTCTATGACAAGCCAATGATTTTTTATCCCCTGTCTGTTCTCATGCTGGCCGGCATCAGGGAAATCCTCGTGATTTCAACCCCGAGGGATTTGCCTGCCTTCAAAAACCTGCTGGGTGACGGCAGCGACCTGGGAATAACTCTCAGTTACGCCGAGCAACCTTCTCCCGACGGCCTTGCACAGGCGTTCATAATTGGAGAGGAGTTTATCGGCAATGACACTGTCTGCATGATACTTGGCGACAATATATTTTATGGACAGGGCTTCGGTGATGTCCTTCTCAAAACAGCAGAGCTAAGAGAGGGAGCAGTGGTATTCGGGTATTATGTGAACGACCCTGAGAGATATGGCGTTGTAGAGTTCGACAAGGAGATGAGAGCTGTATCAATTGAAGAAAAGCCGGCAAAACCGAAGTCAAACTACGCCGTTACCGGTCTCTATTTTTATGACAACACCGTTGCCTCAAGAGCAAGAAACCTCAAGCCTTCAGCCAGGGGAGAACTTGAGATAACCGACCTTAACAGGCTGTATCTCAATGACGGAACACTCGATGTGAAACTTCTGAGCAGAGGTATGGCATGGCTCGATACCGGCACCAATGAGAGTCTTTTACAGGCATCAAACTTTATTGCAACACTCGAGCAGAGACAGGGATTAAAAGCCTCGTGCCTCGAGGAAATTGCATATAAACGCGGATTCATTGACAGGAACAGGCTGCTCGAGAGAGCATCGTCATACGGAAACAGTCAGTACGGCAAGTACCTTGTCAGAATAGCAGGTGAATAACTATATGCCACGTAATGAAACTGATAGAAACCGGATTCCGCGACCTCTTTCTTATTGAGCCGCATATCTTCAACGATCAGAGGGGTTATTTCTTTGAATCCTTCAACTCTCTGGCTTTCCTTAAAGCCGGAATAATCTTTAATCCGGTGCAGGATAACGAATCGCGATCCTCAAAGGGAGTAATAAGGGGGCTCCATTACCAACTCAATCCATACGCACAGGCCAAGCTTATTCGCGTTGTGGCAGGAAAAATCTTTGATGTGGCGGTTGATCTCAGAAGGGGTTCAGAGACATACGGTAAATGGTTCGGCGCAGAACTTGATTATGAATCGAAGAAGCAGATGATGATACCCCGCGGATTTGCTCATGGTTTTGCCGTTCTGAGCGATTATGCAATCATACAGTATAAGTGTGACAATCACTACCACCCTGAGGCTGAGCGTAGCATATCACTATCCGATCCTCTTCTTGCAATTGACTGGAAGACAGACCCAAGGTCTGCCATCATCAGTGCCAAGGACAAATCGGCTTCATTGTTTTCAAATGCCGAAATGAACTTTTAAACCGATTCTGAATGACATCCATACTGATTACAGGTGCCAAAGGTCAATTAGGGTGCGAGCTCGCTCAACTGACATCAAGATACAGCGGATATGAGTTCATATTCACTGATATAGACACTCTTGACCTTGCTGATAAAGAGGCTGTCCATAGTTTTATAAGCGAAATCAGACCTTCCTGGATCATTAACTGTGCGGCATACACTGCTGTTGACAAGGCTGAAGATGAACCTGCAGCCGCCTTCGCAGCCAATGCGGCTGGCCCGGCAAATATCGTCTCCGCAATCAGGGGTACCGAGTGCAGGCTGATTCATATTTCTACCGATTATCTTTTTGACGGTTCAAAGAATAGCCCTTACCTGGAAACTGATGAACCGTGTCCCGATACAGTCTATGGCAAATCGAAACTCGAAGGTGAGGTAAACGTTCTGGCCCATCCATGGACAATAATAATCAGAACAGCATGGCTCTACTCGGGTTTTGGGGTCAATTTTGTCAGGAAAATACTTCAACTGCTCGATGAAGGACGTAAGCCCCTGGTCGTTTACGACCAGGTTGGCTCCCCTACCTATGCAGCAGGGCTTGCAAATGCTGTCCTTAGCATAATCTCTGGTGTGATACGCAACAAACATCCTTTCGTACCGGGAATCTATAACTATTCTGATGAAGGGGTTTGCTCGTGGTACGATATTGCAGAAACAATTGCCGGGCATACAGGCAGACCAGGGATCGTAAAACCCTGCCTGACAGAGCAATTCCCTTCTAAGGCTCACCGCCCACCCTACAGTGTGCTTAACAAACAAAAAATCAAGGATACCTACGATATTGAGATTGCCTATTGGCGTAAAAACCTTATCTTATGTATCAATAAATTAATAGTCTGAATATGAGCGACAATACAAATAAAGAGATCAGAGATAGAGCCACTGAATGGCTCAGTGAGGACTATGATGAAACAACACGTGCAGAGGTAAGGCATCTTCTTGAGAACGATGAGAAGGGTCTTATCGATGCCTTCTATACCGATCTTGAATTCGGAACCGGGGGACTGCGCGGGATAATGGGTGCTGGCACCAACAGGATGAATATCTACACTCTGGGCATGGCAGCCCAGGGACAATCAAATTACATTATCAAACAATTCGGCACGGGTGGTTCGGTAAAGGTAGCCATAGCACATGACTGCAGGAGAAACAGCCGGCTTTACGCTGAGACTGCAGCAGGAATCTTCTCGGCCAATGGTTTTACGGTATACATGTTCGAATCATTGCGCCCCACTCCTGAATTGTCATATGTGATAAGGGAATACGGATGCAAAAGCGGAGTGGTCATTACAGCGTCGCATAACCCGCCAGAGTATAACGGATACAAGGCCTATTGGGATGATGGCGGACAGGTGGTGCCACCCCATGACCAGGGAATCATTGACGAGGTAAGAGCTATCAGCAGTGTCTCTTACATCAGATTCGGAGGCGACAGCAGCAGGATTCATATACTGGGCGAGGAAGCTGATGAGAAATACATCAATGAACTGTTAAAGCTGAGGCTGAATCCCGATGATATAAGAATGAAGTGCGACCTTCCGATCGTTTTCACCCCAATCCATGGCACTACAACAAAACTTGGTCCGGAAGCCCTGAGAGCATTTGGTTTTACAAATATCATCAATGTACCCGAACAGGACATCCCGGACGGAAATTTTCCAACTGTCAAATCTCCCAATCCGGAGGAACCTGAGGCCTTATCAATGGCAATAAAAAGGGCTGAGGAGACTGGTGCCGTACTGGTAATGGCCACTGATCCTGACGGAGACAGGCTCGGAATAGCGACACGCGACCTTTCAGGCAGGTTTGTCCTGCTCAATGGTAACGAAACAGGTGCCATACTTACCTGGTATATTGCCTCACAGATGAGAGAGAAGAAAAAGCTGACAGGTAACGAGTACATGATAAAGACGATCGTTACTTCCGATCTTTTGGGGACAATTGCCAGTCACTTCGGGATAAAGAGCTTTGATGTACTTACCGGCTTCAAGTATTTCGCTGAGCTTATGCGGATGCTTGAAGGTAAGATGAAATATATCGGTGGCGGTGAAGAAAGCTATGGTTTTCTTCCGGGCGACTACATAAGAGACAAGGACGGAATAGCTGCCTGTGCCCTTATTGCTGAAGCGGCTGCATGGGCTGCAGTCAGAAACAAGAGCCTCTATGATCTGCTGGTTGATATCTGGACAGTTCACGGAATGTACCGCGAAAGGCTTGTCAACATAGTACGCAAAGGCAAGGAGGGAGCCGACCAGATAAGGGATATGATGACCGTTTACCGCACCACACCGCCTGTTGAGATAGCAGGTAAAAAGGTGGTACAGATCAATGACTATGAGACCGGCCTGATTACAAACTTTGTTACCGGCAAGAAAGGACCGACAGGGTTGACCAGGTCCAATGTACTGCAATTCTTCCTCGATGATGGGTCGAAGATATCTGTCAGGCCTTCAGGCACCGAACCAAAAATTAAGTTCTATTTCAGTGTAAATGCACCTGTCACCGGTCGTGGTGAATTCGAAACCGTTAAGCAAAAGCTGGAAAACCAGATAGACAGCATTATTACCTCCATGAAACTAAACTGAACATGAAATCTTTCCGTAAAGAACTCTGGTATGAAGCCCCGACTCGCCGTCAGCTGATCAACATTACCCGTGATGTCGACAAATGTGTGAGGGAGAGCGGCATAACTGAGGGGCTCTGTCTTGTAAATACAATGCATATTACAAGCAGCGTATTCATAAACGATGACGAGAGCGGCCTTCATCACGACTATGAAGTGTGGCTGGAAAAACTGGCCCCCGAGAAGCCATACTCACAGTACCGTCACAACGGATTCGAGGACAACGCTGATGCTCACCTTAAGCGTACCATTATGGGGCGTGAAGTTGTCGTTGCCATCACAGGCGGACGGCTCGACTTCGGCACATGGGAGCAGATCTTCTATGGCGAATTTGACGGTAAGCGCCGTAAAAGAGTTTTGGTAAAGATTATAGGCGAATAGCCAGATAGTCAGATGGAACACAAATCTTAAGAGACCTTGCACAGAGGTATTCAAAACACCCGGTCAACTCGATAGCCTAATTAATACTTTCAGGGGTTGATAACGTTATGGTCTTACCGGATGGCTAAAGGCTGAAATAATCATTGGGAAAGTTAACAAGGTAAAGTTTCTCCGTTGACCTGGTCATTGCCGTATAAAACCACCTGAGGTACTCTATTGAAGGCTCCCGCTTATTGAACATCCCCTGGTCAATAAAAACCCTTTTCCACTGCCCGCCCTGTGCCTTGTGACAGGTTATGGCATACGCAAACTTAATCTGAAGTGCATTGTAATAGGGATCTTCCCTTATTGCCTCATATTGCTTCCTCTTCGACCTTATGCCCGGGTAGTCTTCAAGGATACTGAAATAAAACTCCCTGTTCTTTTCTTCGGGCATGGCAGGAGTGTCATAATGGAGAGTATCAAGCATAACCTTGGCATCAATCTCTTCCTGATAATCAGAAAAGAAAAGCGACATTTCAGCGAACCTGAAACCATACCTCTCTTCGTACTTACCTATACCCGTTACCTCAGCGATATCTCCGTTCGCAATGAAGCCTGATTGCTCAGAATCTGCAACCCAGTAGTAGTTGTTCCTTACGACCATCACCAGGTCTCCGGGACCTATTTCATCCTCCCGGAAGAAGATTCTGGAGCGAATCCCCTGGTTATACTTGTTGGCCATTTTATTTGAGTTTACAACAACGATTGTCTCATCTCGTCCTGATGCTTCATAGGCACTCTGAAGCTCCTCTATCAGTTCACCTCCACCTATCCTTACCAAATCACTAAAACCGTTCAACCTTATAAGAGGGCTGACCGCGGTTCCTTCAGAGACCAGTTCCCTGACACCTGTGGCATTCATTAATATCCCAGACGTTATCGCTTGTCTTACGACCTCCTTCAACTCGACTGACTCAACGCCGAATCCGTAGCGCTTAAGAACCTCCACGTCGAGAGCCGGACTAACATCAGAGCCTACAGGTGGCAGCTGGGCCGCATCTCCGACAAGAATGAGCTTGCAACCCGATCCTGAATAGACATATTCGAAGAGGTCATCAAGTAGGTTTCCGCTTCCAAAAACTGATGAATCGCCTGAACGGTTGGTTACCATGCTCGCCTCGTCAACTATGAACCAGGTCTCCTTATGAAGATTACGGTCAAGTGAAAAGGTGCCTACACCGTCGCGGGCCGATTTCTGCCTGTAAATCTTCTTATGGATGGTAAAAGCCTGCTTCCCTGAATACGAGGCAAGAACCTTTGCAGCCCTACCCGTTGGTGCCATCAGCACCGACTTTAACCTTAGCTGATCGAGGCTCTTTACCAGAGCGCTGATCAGGCTTGTTTTTCCGGTTCCGGCATAACCGGTTATTACAAATATCGCATCATTACTGTTTTCTGCAACATATTCAGAGAGTCTTTCAATGGCCCTCTGCTGGTCAACAGTTGGCTTATAGTCGAGACTTGCGGTAATAAGTGATCCGATATTATTTTGACGCATCGATAAAATGAGCGGGAACTGATTTGGTACTTAGATTTTTTTTATAATTTTGCACACAAACTTAAGTAAACTTATTAATAATAAAAAAGATGAAAGCCGTAATAAACATCCTGCTTACCATTGTGATCATTATTCTTGCTTATCTGCTTTTTGAAAGTATCATGGACCCCATCCGTTTCAATCAGGAAAAGGACAGAAGGGAAGAAGCAATTAAGGAGCGACTTATTGACATCAGGAATGCGCAGATTCTTTACAGGCAGAAGTATGGCCGCTACACGGGCAGCTTCGACACCCTGATTGATTTTATCAAGTTTGACAGCATTCCGGTCGTTTTCAGGAAGGGTCAGCTCACAGATGAAATGGTGTCAAAAGGGATGACAGAGAGGGAGGCTATTAGGCAAAAACTGATTGTACGTGATACCAGCTTCGTCGAAATCACCGATTCAATCTTCAGCATAAGATATCCGATAGACTCAATACGGTTTGTACCATTCTCAGGAGGAGCCAATTTTGAGATGGCTGCTGCAGCAGTTGAAACCGGCTCAAGGGTTATTGTACAGGTTTTTGAGGCGTCCGTACTC
>CAYUOS010000122.1:0-9749 GCA_964446435.1 uncultured Rikenellaceae bacterium
GATTTCAAACTGGCTGTATTCAGCACAGCCCCAAATATCAGAAGCTACTGGTACAATATCGTTACCGAGGTCATCGGTACTTATGTCCTTTCTCTGGCAGTTCTCTATATGGCTGCTCCTGATGTGGGACTCGGTTCACTGAACGCGCTTCCCGTGGCAATAGTGGTACTTGGTATTGGTCTCTCGCTGGGTGGACCGACAGGATATGCGATTAATCCTGCCAGGGACCTCGGGCCACGTATCATACATTTTCTGCTTCCAATACCGGGTAAACGCGACAGTGACTGGAGATACTCGTGGGTGCCGATTGCCGGACCGCTGACTGGAGCAACCCTTGCTGCATTAATGTATGTGATATTTGCAAACTGATTATTTGAGTACTATTCTGGTACAAGGTTGTTTGTCAGGATAGATTATTATTTCAGCGGGATTTCTTAAATTGGCCTGAATATTTTTCTCTGAACTGTCAGTAAAACAAAATTTCAGAGTTATGTTTCAGAAGATGAGGGGATTCCAGTTGCAGTATTATTTTGGTCTTTATAGATTTATGTTTCTGGCTGTTCTTTTGCTGAGTTTTTTCTCAGTTCCCGTACTGGAAGCACAGGAAGAGGCACTTGATTCACTTGACAGGCTTCTTTACAGAAACCTGAGTCAGGTTGAGAGGGTAAGAATCAGGAGCAAAATAGCAGTTGAATATATTGAAATAGACAGGCTGAAGGCGCTTAGCCTGATCAATCAGGTGATCGAGGAGGCCAGGGAGAACAACCTGAACGAGGAACTTGCAATCGGCTTAAGTAATAAGGGTTATATACTCAATCTTGACGGAGAATATGCTTATGCACTCAGATGCTATCTGGAGGCTCATTCAATATATAAATCCCTGAGCAATTTTATTGAGACCGGGTTTACATGCTACAGGATAGGAATGGTATACAAGAACCTTGGTGACTACCTGAAGGCTACGGAATTCTGTATAGAGGGCCTGAGGATCTTTGAAAGTACCGAAAGAAAGGATGGCCTGGCTCTGATCTACAGGATACTGGGGAGCATCTATAAGTATCAGGGTGATACTGATAAATCACTGTACTACTATTTCAGCGGTCTTGAACTGAATGAGGAGAACGGAGACAGGCAGGGTATTGCCAATTCGTACAATAATATAGGTGTAGTTTATTTCCTGGGGGGAGAACTTGATAAGGCTCTCGCCTATTATAAGAGAAGCCTTGACATAAACCTGGAGATTAACAGTACAGGAGAAGCTGCCATTAACTATGGTAATATCGGGTATGTTTACCTTGAGAGCGGACGAAGGGATTCTGCATTGTATTATTTTAACAAGAAATATGACGCAGCAATTTTAATTAACAGTAAAAGATCCATAGTCACTGCGTTGGAATCCTATGGCTATTTTTATTTCACCTTGGGAGATTACCACGAAGCAATCAGCTATTATTATGAAGCCCTTGGGTTATCAAGGGCATTAGGAACCCTCGAGAATACGAAATCAATTCTCGATAATCTGAGTGATCTTTACCAGGAAACTGCAGACTATGAAAATGCCCTAAAGGCTTATTCTTCATATGTTGCTGTCAAAGACAGCCTTATGAGTCATGAGGTAATGCAACGAATCAGTCAGCTCGAGATGGAGTATGAGTTTGAGAAGGAGATGGATTACCTGAAATTGAAGGAGGAGCGCAGAAAAATGCACATGTTTCTGTCAATTTCCATTTTTCTTCTCTCCACTCTTTTCCTTTTATTGCTGTTCATGAATGCCAGAGTCAAACTCAGACGCAGAAACCTTGATCAGAAAAGGCTTGAGATGGATAAAAAACAGCTTCAGGATGAAATCTCATTCAAGAATAAAGAACTTACGAGCAAGGCAATTTTTATTGCAGAAAAGAGTGAGCTGATTACCGAAATGATTGCCCGCCTGAATAGTCTCTTGCACAATCCCGGAGATAAAAGCAGTGCTATCAAGGAAATAATCAAGGAAATGAAGGTTCATTCCAACCTGAAAGTCTGGGACGAGTTTGAATATGTTTTTGTACAGGTTCATCCGGATTTTTTCGAATCACTGGGCAACAGATTCCCTGATCTGACTCCAAATGAAAAGAGGCTAAGCGCCCTTCTGAGACTAAATCTCTCGACCAAGGATATATCAAGTATTACTCATCAGACAGTACATTCACTCACTGTTGCCAGGACAAGGCTTAGGAAGAAGCTGGGAATTGCAAATACCAGTGAAAACCTTGTTACTTTTCTATGTCAATTCTGACAGTAAACGCCCCTTGTTCAACTCGCTGTATAGCAATATTATAGATGCTTCTGTATTGTTTTTGTATTTACGATACAAGACAGAGTATCAGATTTGTATCTATAGCCGGATGCCCCTGTCGTAGCCAGGTTCGTACTTTTGGAGAACAAGGGAGTGTATATTCCCCAAGAGTGTTTAAACCTAATTCTAAAAACCTTCTAAAACTATGGAAAAACGAAGAGTAAGAAGTCATACCAGACTTAGCTCAGTACTCTGGCTGTTGATAATGCTCCTTTTCGGGGCAGGCCAGGCGAGTGGTTTGGTAATTGATGATTTCGGGACTTCATCTCGTGACTTAAGTGAGTTGCGGGTGAGTTCAGGTCCTGAATTATTTCAGGAGAGAATCACTGTAACAGGTACAGTTACGGAAGATGGGATTGGCATCCCGGGTGTCTCTGTATCAATCAAGGGTACAACCCAGGGAACTATTACAGACACAAATGGTAAGTACTCAATTTCAGTACCTGAACAGAATACAGTTCTGGTATTCTCATTTGTGGGTATGGTAACCCAGGAAGTTACTGTTGGAAGCAGGACTGTGATCGACGTAGAACTGAGGTCGCAGATGATAGGCCTCGATGAGATTGTTGTAACCGGTTATTCTGTAAGACAGCGCAGCCAGCCAACAGGGGCTATTACACGTGTAGTCGGTGCTGATATAAGGGAATCGCTTGTACAGTCGCCTGATCAGGCATTGCAGGGCCGTATGAGTGGTGTTCTGGCATCTTCCACCAGCGGGCAACCGGGAAGTGGCATGAGCCTCCTTGTAAGGGGCCGTGGATCAATATCTGCCAGCAGTGCGCCTATATATATTGTTGACGGTGTTCAGGTGCGCACAGACTTTACCTCAGCGATTGTTTATGATAATGCCCTTACCTCAATTAATCCAAATGATATTGAAAGTATTGAGGTACTGAAGGATGCTTCAGCAACGGCTCTATATGGTGCGCAGGGTGCTAATGGCGTTGTGCTGATTACCACACGGCAGGCGAAAAAGGGAGAGACTGTCTTTACCATCTCATCCCAGTACGGTATAAATGAGCAACCACGGAAGCTGAATATAATGGATGGACCCACCTGGACTGAAACAATGATTCAGGGTTACGTAAACTACTATCTCGACAGGGGAGGCGACCCGGTTGCGAGGAGGCAGGAGGCAATAGGCATCTATGGTAATCCCGCTACTGCTCCTACCTATGACTGGCAGGAAGAACTGACACGGTCAGGTGCCCTCAGGGTAATTGATTTTTCAGCTTCAGCCGGTCTCGACAAAACCAGACTCTACCTTTCGGGCGGTTACGATTATGAAGAAGGGGCTGTAATAGCCAGTGATTTCAGCAGCTTTCGGTTGCGCTCAAACATTGACCACAGTTTCTCTGACAGATTTACAATAGCCACAAGGGTGAGTGCCTCAAGCCAGACTGCAAATGGTCTTATACAGGGCAGTGCAAACATCAACAGTCCGTTCCATGGTGGTTATACCCAGCGTCCAATCGATGCAATTTATACCGAAGATGGAGGCTATAACCACAATGACTGGATAAGGGTGAATCTGGTTCAGCAGTTGAATGAAAACATCCGTCAGGCTGTTACAAGACAACTACGCGGAAGTGTTACCGGGATTTACAATATTATGGATAACCTGGCCTTCAGGACACTCTGGGGTTTTGACTACAGGACCGTAAGGGACAGGTCGCATACATCGGCACTTCTGCCACGCTATGAAGCTGAAGGTGGTTCAACCACAGAGAGATTCAGGGAAGTATATACATTTAACACCAATCAGCTTCTTGAGTATAATAAGAGATTCGGAAGTCACAACCTGGTTCTCCTTGGAGGATTTGAATACAGGCAGAATGACAGGGGAAGTTTTACAACCAGTGCGCAGCAATTTCCCAATCCAATATTTAATCAGCTTGATCTGGCTGCTGAACCATTGTCAGTATCAGGGGGGACAACCCATTCAAAGTTTGCAGGGTTCTTCTCACGTGCCGATTACAATTACGGGCAGAAGTATTTCCTTACTGCCAACCTGAGGTATGATGGCTCTTCACGTTTTGGTATCAAAAACCAGTGGGGACTGTTCTATTCGGGTGCCTTTGCATGGGAGATGATGAGAGAGAGTTTTATGCAGAGCATAGGCTTCCTTGATCAGCTGAAAGTTAAGGTTGGGTATGGTATTACAGGGAATTCGGAAATTGGTGATTTTGCTTCCAGATCGCTGTTTGGTGCCGGAGGCGACTACAATAAGCAAAAAGGCTTAAGGCCAGCCGGTCTCGGAAACGACATGCTTACCTGGGAAGAGGCTCATACATTCGATATCGGGTTTGAGTTTGCATTACTCAATAACAGGTTATTTGGTAACCTTAACCGTTTCAATCAAAGGAATAAGGGTCTTCTGCTAAACGCCTGGCTGCCTACTGACAGCGGGTTCTCAAGCATTGCCAGAAATTCCGGAGAGGTTGAAAACATTGGAGTGGAGATAGAAGTCGGAGGAAGATGGATCGCCATGAGAGAATTCAGCTGGACAACGAACTTCAACTACACATATCAGAAAAATGAAATATTGAAACTGGTTGATGGAGCAGAAATTCTGGGAAGTACAACAAGGGTAGGCTACCCTCTCGACATTATCTGGGATGTACCATTTGCCGGAATCAATCCTGCTGATGGCAGACCTTTCTGGTATGACAGGGATGGTAATCTTACCTATACCAGGTTCACTGATGACCAGACAATGCTTGGAAAATACTCACCCGATTTCTATGGTGGTATGACCAATCAGTTCAGGTACAAGAATCTTACCCTGAATGTATTTTTTCAGTATGAGTATGGCAGGTCAACCACGAACCAGACAGTTGGCAGACGCATGCAATCAGTAGGCTCCGAACGCGGCCTGATGGCAAGGGTTGCCGATCTTGCCTGGAAGCAGCCTGGTGATGTCGCCGAATTACCCAGACATTACTGGTCAACCTCATTCCTTGGAAGCAGTGGTCACGACCATGTCTCACTTTACGTTAAGGACGCTTCTTACATCAGGCTCAAGGAGATCAGGTTTGATTACACTCTGCCATCAAGATGGGCACAATCTGTCTATCTCTCGAGGGCAAGCCTCTTTGTTCAGGCAAGAAATCTTACCGTATGGACGACATATCCGTTTGGTGATCCAGAGGTTGATGGTGAGAGTACGGGTTCATACCCGCAATCACGACAACTCGCTCTGGGTATCAATCTTCAATTCTAATAATACAACAAATACTCAAAAGATGAAAATGATAAAACTTATAAGATTCGGTTTTCTCACGCTTCTTCTGGTCATAGGCCTGACTTCATGCGAGGGATTGCTGAATACGGAGCCTACCGTGGCAGTGAGTTCGGATGTAATCATTACTTCAGCAAGCGGTATGGACGCAATACTGGTATCAGCCTACGACAGGTTAAGGGATGAGAATCTCTACAGGTACCAGATTCCGGCTGCCCCTGAGGTTCTTGCCGATAACTCATTCCTGCACCCGGTTAACTCAGGAAGATTCAGGAGCCAGGCTGAAAACCAGATTGGAAGCCACTTTCCAACCGGAACATGGTCAGTAGCCTACAGACTCATTAACGAGGCAAACATAATAATCTTTGGTGCCGATCAGACGATTACTTCACAGGCCCATAAGGACAGGCTAAAGGGAGAAGCATTGTTTATGAGGGGTATTGCCTATCAGGAGCTGCTAAGGATTTACAGCTATGAACCCAATCACCCGAAAATTTCTGAGTGGAACAAGGGGGTAATAATGAGAACGACTCCCGTATTGGGTCTCAGTGATGCCGATATGCGCTCCAGAGGAACAGTACTGGAAGGGTATCAGCAGATCGAAACGGACTACCTTGATGCATTAACACTTCTCGAAAACAATGACCGTGGAAGTGTGTACTATGTCGATCAGGCTACTGTACATGCCGGTCTGGCGCGTCTTTACCTCTACTGGGAGAAATGGTCAGACGCCCTTTATCATGCCGGGCAGGCATACGCCAAAGCAAGGGGAAGCCTTCAGGATTTCAGTTCATCAGGCAACATCTTCACAAAGATCCCCAATCCTGAGTCGATATTTGAACTTACGTTTGACGTTCCTCATGGGAGCAGCGGGTCTCTCAATGCGGTTACGCATCCGCCTCCCGGATGGTTTGATGCATTGCCATCAGCAGAACTACGTGCACTCTATGAGACTGATGATCTCAGAAGAACCTTGTGGTATGCCGTCCATACTGATGGGTACCCGTACATCCTGAAATATACAGGCTCGGTTGGCTCAAATACCGATAATATACCGGTTTTCAGGGTTGCGGAGATGTTACTCATTCAGGCTGAAGCCTACTATGAAATGGAGAACGAGCCGCTTGCAATTCAGGCTCTTGAGACCCTCAGGACGAAAAGAGGTCTGGAAGCCTATGCAACTCCTCCTACCGGACCTGCTTTACTCGAGGAAATATATGATGAAAGAAGAAGGGAGCTTGCATTTGAGGGTCACCGATGGTTTGACCTTAAGCGAAGAGCTATGGATGTGACAAAGCCTGCTATACCAGGTCATCTGCCAGTTCCGTGGAACGATGTGAGGATTCTTGCTAATCTATCATCTACAGAGGTAGAGAACAATCCCAGCCTGCAGAATAATCCCGGGTACTAAGTCCCGAAGCTGGTTAGTGCGCATTTCAGTTCTTAATTGATAAAATGGAATTACAATGAAAAAGAGATATTTGGATAAGTTAATAATCTTTGGCCTGGGCCTGGTCTTACTGTCAGGTTGTTTTCCTGACAATGTAAAAGTATATGACGGCCCACTCCTCGCAGAGTTCTCGAATTTGTCAGGCAACCACCTGGTAAATTACAGCTGGAACTCTACCGGAAGATTCTGGGCCGCTGAGATAAGGGGTACCAGGGATACTGCAATACAGGTTCAGATGATCGGGCCTCATCAGAAGGCGCCACTTAAGATAGGATACGATGTAGCTCCTGAAGTATACAGGAATATAGCAAGAAACAGACTGGAACCGACACAGCCTCCAGGGGTTGAGGGTACTGACTGGGTTAAACTTGTAACCACAGCAGTTGCAGGGGTTGACTATAATCTTTCCGATGGCGGAGAAATAACAATCCCTGCCGGTAGCAGTTTCGGAAAGATGAGGTTTACCACCTCTCCGACAGGTGACAGGTATATGTACATAATACTTACTGAGATGGATATAAAGCCAAACATTAATGCAAGAATATTCCGGCTCAGGATAAGACCTTGATTGTGTGATCAGTTAGGTGTATCATTCGATTAGTTTGCTGTTATCAGGGAAGGCAGCTTGCTGCTTTTCCTGGTAACACTTTTAAGTCTTTTTACAATCAGGAATAAAAACCAGATATGACGGGTACTATAACATTTCCAGGAAGCAGGTTCGCTGATTATAGTTGGAGAGTATGGCTCTTTGCTTTAGTTTACCTGGTTGCATCATTTTCTTGCAGTTCACCGCCCACTGATAATGAATTAAGTGGCTATAACGATGGTCCTTACATCTTGTATTCAGATGCAGAGGCTATTGTTATAAGGGTGGCAAGAACAACTGAAGGATCGCAGATAGTTACAGATACTATTGCCAAAGAAAAACTCACTGGAAAGAACATCAGGGTTTACCCTGATTCCCGGAATAAGGACTCCGTCTATTTTAAACCTTTTGATATCAAGCTGTTTGAATTTGCAACAGAGGAAAAATGGAGTTTCTCTCAGCCTTCCAGGATTTTCTCCCTCTCTGATATAGAGTGCCATTTCTACGAGTACATATCTGTTTTGCAGGCGGGAAAGGTGATAGATAATAACTATAACTGGATATATGGGGATGGACATCTGGTGGTAAATGGTGATCTTTTTAACAGGGGATACGACCTTATGGCGTTACTGTGGCTTACTTACAAGCTAGATTATCAATCAACTAAAGCGGGTGGCAAGGTCCATCTGATACTCGGAAATCATGAGGAGATGGCCTTGAGGGGGGACGTACGATATACGGTTGAGAGATACCTTGATTTCTCAAGCGAGATTGGCATTCCTTACCAGGATTTATTTGGGGTGGAGAGTGAACTGGGTCGTTGGTTAAGAACTAAAAACTCAATGGTAAGAATAGGCAGGACCCTTTTTGTACACGGTGGAATAAGCATGGAATTCCTTGAACGGGGTATAACTATTCCTGAGGCAAACAGGCTGGTCAGGGAGAACCTCGGAAAAAACCGTTCTGAACTTGAAGGCAATGCTGATTTTCTGTTTCGCACCCTTGGTATTCTATGGTACAGGGGCATGGTTTTCACTGCAGAAGAATACTCGCCTGTCGGTCTGGCAGAGGTGGCAGAGATAACCAGGTATTTCGATGTGGACAGAATCGTTCTTGGCCATAATAAAGGTCCTGATATAGCCAAGGTGAGAGGAGACATGGTAATTGCCATTGATGTAAACCACCCTCGGAATAAACGTGCAGGAGTCTCCAGGGCTCTACTGATCAGGATGGAAAACGGACTCGATGAGATATTCAAAGTCAACGACAATGGAGAGCTTCAGGAAGTCCACTGGCAGGAAAACCTGGAAAAGGAATACAGGTAGAAACTATCTTCTTGCCCCTCTGTTGTTGGTGCTTACCTCTTCTGTTGTCGATTCGCACGGACTCTTAGGCCGGTTATTGCCGGTGCCTGTTACCGGTGGCCTGTCTGACTCTATGCATACCGACCATTGACCCATTGACCCTGGATTGCTGTTACTGACAGTAACTTTAATATTCCCGGAGAAAAGGTAGTATTGTCCTGATCTTACCGCAAACGGAGCTCCCTTTACAATCGCTTCCCCTCCTCCAGCTGTTGGCATGAAGAAAAGGCTTGAGGCCGGACCTGTGTAGCTGAAGTTTTTGTCTGCAAGGCTTGCCCTGTTGAATGTGCCTGAAGGTGTTACCAGGCAGAACTGCCAGTCGGCATTGCCGGGATTTATCCTTATTCCGCATGGTTTTTCAACCGGAATTACAACCTGCCGGGTCTCTTTTTGTATTACCTGTGAGGCAGTACCCTTGCCGGCCTCGTTTGTGGCCGTTATTGTTACAACATTACGGCCCTCGGCCAACTGAACGTTAAACCTGAGAATCCTGGTATTGCTGTCGTAGGCAAAGTTCCCGACACTCCGTCCGTTGACAGTCACTGCGATACCCTCCCTGCCGGTCACACCCGTTACAGATGCCTGCAAAGTCTGGGTGGGATCAGAAGTACTGTGCGGACTCGTACCTGGAATGGTAACCGAAACCGTCGGAGGGGGTGTTTTAACGGGTGGCGTAACTGGAGGCGTAACAGGTGGTGTTACAGGTGGTGTTACAGGTGGAGTTACGGGTGGCGTAACAGGTGGTGTTACAGGTGGTGTTACAGGCTTATCAG
>CAYUOS010000123.1:0-9609 GCA_964446435.1 uncultured Rikenellaceae bacterium
AGATGGCTGTTGCGCACCATGTTCCGGTAATCAAAGTCCAGCACCACCATGCACACATAGCTTCCTGTATGGCCGAAAACGGTATTGAGGGAAGAGTTATCGGGGTGGCTATGGATGGAGTCGGGTTAGGGACTGACGGAAAGATATGGGGTGGTGAGTTCATGGTAGCTGATAAATGTGGGTTTGAACGTGTCGCTCATTTTGAGTCTGTTGCGGTGGCCGGTGGCGACGCGGCCTCACTGGAGCCCTGGCGGTCGGGAATTTCATGGCTCAGGAAATACGGGGTTCCATCGGAGGAGATAATGAAACTGCCGGCAGGTATCAGATGCGGGGCTGAAAAGGTTCAGATCTATACCGGACTGGTTGAAAAGGGCATAAACACAGCCTACTATTCCAGTGCCGGCAGGTTGTTTGATGCTGTAGCCGCAATAACCGGTCTCAACCATGAATCATCATTTCATGCTGAAGCACCTATGCGGCTTGAGTCAGCAATTATTCCGGGGATTGACAGGAGTTACGGTTTTAATATTGATGAAGGGGTTATCTCATTCGGTAAGATGGTTCTTTCACTTGCTTCCGATGTTATTAATGGCAGGCCGGTTGGAGAGATTTCTGCCATGTTTCATAACTGTGTGGCAGATGCCATTATTGCGGGCGTTGAATACGCTTCCGGTATCAGCGGGATTAAGGAGGTTGCCCTTTCAGGAGGAACTTTCCAGAACAGATACCTTTCTGAAATGGTGATCAGACAGTTGATGTCAAGGAAATTTGTAGTATATTTTCATCGTAATATCCCGCCGAATGACGGAGGACTTGCGCTTGGGCAGGTAATTGTTGCGGCTGCGCTGAGAGAAGCGGGAAAGGGAGGGTGACACCAATGCATGAACTGACTGTTGCCACGAATATTATCAGCATAGTAGGTGCCGAAGCCGAAGAGAGAGGAGCACGGAAGGTTAAAGAGGTGTGCCTTGAGATCGGCCTTCTTGCGGGAATAGAGTATGATTCACTGGAGTTCGCCCTTGAAGCCCTCAAGCCAGGAACCATAATGGATGGAGCCACAATCACTGTTGAGAAGCCGGGAGGCATGGCCAGGTGCAGGAAATGTGCCAATGAGTTTTCATTTGAAGACTTCACCGGTTCGTGTGGATTGTGCGGGTCGGGGGATCTGGATATTACCGGAGGCAAGGAATTGAGAATAAAATATATTGCAATCTAACCTGATAAACCATGTGTGATACCTGCGGCTGCAGCAGCAGCGATAACCTCCGGCACGATCATGACCACGATCATGATCATTCTCACGATCATGACCATTCCCATCATCATCATGACCATGAACAAGAACACAGCCACCGCCATGATCACCATCATGATCATAGCCATGACCACGAGCATCATCACGATCACGAAGATGGTCACCGTTTTGACCCCTCTCAAGGCAAACCCCGGGAAAAGATTGTTAAGGTTGAAGTCGGTAAGGATATACTTGAGGTGAATAACCGTCTGGCGGAGAGAAACAGGGGGTTCTTTGAGGCGAAGAATATATTTGTGGTCAATCTCATGAGTTCGCCCGGGTCAGGTAAGACCACACTGCTGGAGCGTACCCTTAAAGATCTGAAGGGCATACATAGGTTCTATGTCATTGAGGGAGACCAGCAGACTGCCATGGATGCTGACAGAATAAAGGCTACTGGCGTGCCGGTGGTACAGGTAAATACAGGACGCGGGTGCCATCTCGATGCAGAAATGATTAACCGTGCTGTTAAAGAGCTTGATCCTGAACCTGATTCGATACTGTTTATTGAAAACGTCGGAAACCTTATCTGCCCCTCAATGTTCGATCTTGGCGAGGAGGCGAGGGTTGTTGTAATGAGTGTAACCGAGGGAGAGGAGAAGCCGTTGAAATACCCTGATATGTTCAGGGGGGCCGGACTCTGCATCATAAACAAGACAGATCTTCTGCCGCATCTTGACTATAAGATATCTGAGGCAGCAGAGAATGGCTTGCTGGTTAACGGCAGGCTGAAGTTCATGCAGGTGTCAGCCAAAACGGGTGAGGGAATGGATGAGTGGTATGACTGGCTTTCAGCAAATACGAGGTAACTGCTCACCTGCTATCATATCAACTATCCTCGTTGAACCGATAACGGTTTTCATTTTTACCATGGGCTCGCCATCACTTACCCTTCCTATAACTGCTGCATTTTGTCCCTGCGGATGGCTCCTCAGTGCTTTCAGAACCTTTCCTGACCATTTTGCAGGCAGGAAGATGAGCATTCTTCCTTCACACGCTATGTAAAGAGGGTCGAATCCCATAATCTCGCAGGCTCCCATAACCTGCGGATCGACCGGGACAGAGGCTTCGTCAATTATTATCTCCTTCCCGGCCACCCTGCTGATCTCATTAAGCGCACTGGCAACCCCTCCCCGGGTCGGGTCACGCAGTACATGGATATCACTGGTAACCGAAAAGATAAGTTCAACCAGTTCATTAAGCGGGGCAGTGTCGCTTATCACGTCGGTACCGAAACTGAGTCCCTCACGGGTTGCAAGTATGGCGATGCCATGGTCGGCAATGTTGCCGGTAACTATTATCTCATCACCGGCTTCAAGGCGGAGGGGGGAGATGTCACGTCCTGCCGCGACTGACCCGACACCTGTAGTATTTATGAAGATGCGGTCTCCTTTGCCTTTCTCCACCACCTTGGTGTCTCCTGTTACGATCTTAATCCCTGCCCTTCGTGCTGCCTCAGCCACTGATCTTATAATGGCTGCAAGCTCCGCCACCGGCAGCCCCTCTTCGATTATCAGCGCAAGCGAGAGAAACTTCGGTATAGCTCCGCAACAGATAAGGTCGTTTACGGTTCCATTGACAGCCAGGTCGCCTATGTTACCACCGGGAAAGAAGAGAGGGCTGACCACAAATGAGTCGGTTGTGAAGGCTAACTTCCCGGGCATATCGAGAACGGTACCGTCATGGGAGGAGTCGAGGCAGGCATCGCCAAGTTCCCTGATTATTACTTCACGTATCAGCTTGTCTGATAGCCTCCCTCCGCTGCCATGGGCGAGCAGAATCTTGTCATATTCATTATATGGGGCCGGGCAGGAGTATTCCATATTCATTTTGATAGTTTGTACCTGTAATACGCAGAGCAGGCTCCTTCGGATGAAACCATCGGGGCCCCGAGAGGTCTCCCCGGGGTGCAGGCTGTACCAAAAGCCTCACAGTCAACTGGTGTAGCCAGACCCTGCAGCACCCTGCCTGCAATGCATATTTCCGGTTCGGTTGTATTTATTGTTTCAAGGTTGAATTGCTTTTCGGCATCAAACAATGAGTACTCATCCCTGATTTCAAGTCCGCTTGCCGGAATAATGCCTATTCCTCGCCATTGCATGTCACAAATCCTGAACACCTTATATATGGTTTTCACCGCCAGCTGGTTACCTTCCCTGGTGACAGACCTTTCATAGCGGTTTTCGACTTCAAACCGCTCCTCTGCTATCATCCGACCTACTGCTTCAATGCCCCTGAGTATATCGACAGGCTCAAATCCTGTTACGACTATTGGTATCTTGTACTCAGATGCAATAGCGATATACTCCTCATAACCGGTTACAGTGCATACATGACCCGGGGCCAGCAGTCCGTCGATAAGCGCATCTTCTGATGCGAGCAATGCTCTTACGGCAGGAGGTACAAGAACGTGGGAGCATAGCAGGTAAAAGTTGGTCAGTTTCAACTCCGCTGCCCTGAGGAGAGCCAGTGCGTTTGCCGGGGCCGTTGTTTCGAAACCGATGGCGAAGAAGACAACCTTTTTGTTGGGATTCTCCATTGCGATTGTGACGGCGTCGAGCGGGGAGTAGACGATCCTTACATCTGCTCCTGAAGCCTTGGCCCTCAGAAGGTCTCCTGAAGAGCCCGGCACCCGCATCATATCTCCGAAAGATGTCAGTATTACCTCTTCTCTGGCAGCCAGTGCCAGTGCCTTGTCGATCTTTTCAAGAGGGGTGACGCAAACAGGGCAGCCTGGACCGTGTATCAGCCTGATGTGTGGCGGAAGCAACTCGGTGATGTTGTACTTCATTATCGAGTGGGTCTGGCCTCCGCATATCTCCATTATATTGCAACTGCGTGTAGCTGTCGCAGCTATTCGCTCTGAGAGTTTGCGAACGAGTTCCGGATTGCGGTATTCGGTTATGTATTTCACGGCAGATGTCAGATTGAATCCCTCTGGTTCATCTCATCGAATAGTCTGAGGGTCTCCTCAGCCTCTTCCCTGTTCAGGATGCTTATTGCTGTTCCTGCATGGGCGATAATATAATCTCCCGGCTTTGCCTCAGGCACCCACTCAGCAGAGACGGTTCTTATCACGCCACTGAAGCTTACCCTGGCCATTTTCATGCCATTGTCATTGTAGAGTTCGGTTATCATTCCGGGGATTGCCAGGCACATGTCGCGGATGGTTTTGGTTCTACGCTAAGTTAATAAATATGAAGTGAAAGCTGAAGCAAAGTTGTACTTATTAGAGATATGTCCGATATTTCCTAACTTTGTGGGGATGTATCGTTCGTTGGTATGTTTTTTGCGGCAAAACTGAAAATCATTGACATGAGAAAGTTACTTACAATAATTGCGGGCACTCTTTTTTTTCTGGTATTGGCTGAGGCCCAGCAGACAAAAACAGAAGTGCTTGAGAAGCTTGAGCACTCCGGGCAAGTTCAGCAAGCCCAGCCCAGAAAGGGAGTTACCATGGGTGCCCTTCGACTTTTCGGCGAGAAAGATGACCTTACAACTGTGATAATGATAGTGCCAAATGGTTCGGAGGTTGAAATTATTGCTACCGATGATGATTATCTTCTGGTAAGATACGATGACTTCACCGGATTTCTGATTGCCGACAAGGTAAAGTTAATTACTGCAGCTGATGCTACTCAGCAGCAGGCAGTTCAGCAACAGGCTATCCAACAGCAGGTTACAGAACAGCGGGCTACCCAGCAACAGACGGCACAGCGGCAGACAGGACAGCAACAGGCTGTACAACAGCAATCAAGGCAGGAGTACCGCATTGATGAAGCAAACCGCCTGACCTACCTTGAGCACAAGTATGGCAGAAGCATTGCTAACCGGATTGTTGAAGGAAAGATATGGAGGGGTATGACCACCGATATGGTCAGGGATGCATGGGGTGAGCCTGACCGGATAAACAGGGTGGTAGTGGACAGGATTGCGAAGGAGGAGTGGATATACCGCAGCACATGGTTGCTGATGGAACAGGGAAAGCTCGTTGAATGGGGTCCTGTTGGTAAATAATTCAGGCCGGTCTGAATTTTTTAACTGCTATTGCATTTCTGAAAAAAGTGTTATTTTTGCAGTCACAATTGCGGGAATAGCTCAGTTGGTAGAGCACGACCTTGCCAAGGTCGGGGTCGCGAGTTCGAGTCTCGTTTCCCGCTCAACGAAACCGCCACCGTCTCTACGGGGCGGTTTTTGCATTTATATGTTGCACAATAGAGTTAAAAAACCTTTAGTTTCCTGTACCGATACCTAAAACTTCGTATTTTTGAGAATATTGAATACAACCTGAATTAACCTAATCTGTGAATTATGAAGAAATACCTGATCGCTTTAACAGCAATGGCACTGCTGCTCTTCAGCGCATGCCGAAAAACTGAAAAAGGGGATATGATAACAATCCCTATCGAAAAGTATACACTTGAGAACGGACTCGATGTTATACTCCACAAGGATCATTCAGATCCTATCGTTTCGGTGGCAATCTATTATCATGTCGGATCAAGCCGTGAAGAACCCGGTAAGACAGGGTTTGCACACCTGTTTGAGCACATGATGTTCCAGGAGTCAGAAAATGTCGGCCAGGATCAGTTCTTCAAGCTGATTCAGGGTGCAGGTGGCTCGCTGAATGGCAGTACCAGCCAGGACAGGACCAACTATTATCAGGTTGTTCCAAAGAATGCCCTCGAATTGGTATTGTGGATGGAATCTGACAGAATGGGTTACCTTACCAATACTGTCACAAGGAAGGCCCTGGCAATTCAGCAGAATGTTGTTCAGAATGAGAAGAGACAAAGCGTCGATAATGCAGCGTATGGTCATAATTCAGCTCTTATTAACCGCACCCTTTATCCTGAAGGCCATCCTTACAGCTGGACAGTGATTGGAGAGATGGAAGACCTGGTAAATGCTTCCATTGAGGATGTGAAAGCGTTCCATGCTAAGTACTACATACCCGGAAATGCCACTATGGTGATATCGGGCGACATCGACAGGGATGAGGTCAAGGCACTTGTGGAAAAATATTTCGGAGAGATACCGGCAGGAGAAAAACCCCCTAAAAGAGGCCCGATGCCTGTTAAGCTTAATGAAACCATCAAGCTGTACCATGAGGACAATTTCGCCAGGGCACCTATGCTTACAATGGTATTCCCGGGGGCCGAAAGATATTCGAAGGATTCATACGCGCTTAACTTCCTGGCTGACATTCTTTCAGGAACAAGGAGGTCTCCCCTTTACACAGTACTCGTTAGAGATAAGAAGCTTACTTCAAGGGCTTCGGCCAGCAACAGTTCGCAGGAGTTGGCCGGAACCTTCAGGTTTTCTGTAACGGCTAATCCCGGAGTCAGCCTCAGCGAGGTAGAAGCTGCAATATTTGAGGCACTGGCGAAGTTCGAGAAGGAAGGATTTTCCGAAACCGAGCTTGAAAGAATCAAGGCAGGCTATGAGACCAGTTTTGTTACCAGGTTCGCAAGCGTACAGGGCAAGGCATTCCAGCTTGCCGAGTATAACATTTTTACGGGCGACCCGGAATATTACAAGAAAGACCTTGAGGCCATCAGGGCTGTTACAGCAGCAGACATTAAAGCTGCATACAACAAGTACATTAAGGGCAAGCATTATATTGCAACCAGTTTCGTTCCGCGCGGTCAGGCCGACTTCGTTGCTGTCAATTCGGTCAGGGCTGACATCGTTGAGGAAGATATAACCCAGGCGTCGGAGGTTGAAATCGAGGCTATGGAAGATGAAGAGATTGTGAGGACTGCTACCAGGCTTGATCGCTCGATACAGCCACCTCTCGGTCCCGATCCTGAGGTAACCATTCCACCGGTGTGGCGAGCAGAAAAGAGCAACGGACTTAAGATATGGGGTATCAGGCATGACGAGTTGCCCCTTGTACAGTACCAGATCTCGATACTTGGCGGACAGATGTCAGACAACGTCATGAAACCCGGAGTCGCCAATCTGGTCGCTACGCTTATGAATGAGGGCACCAAATACAAAACCCCGGAGGAACTTGAGGAGGCTATCGCCCTTCTTGGGGCCAGTATTTCATTTTCTGCAGGAACCGAGGAGATTTCGATAAGGGTAAGTTCACTTTCAAGCAAGTTCGAGAAGACACTCGAACTGGTAGAGGAGATGATTCTCTATCCCCGATGGGATGAGGAGCAGTTTGCACTGGCAAAGGAGAGGATCATCAATGGACTGAGGCGTAACCTTGCCAACCCGAGCTATCTGGCATCGAGCACTATCAATACACTTATCTACGGTGATAATCATATTCTTGCGTACGATCAGCAGGGGACACCCGAGAGTGTTGCTGCAATTACAATTGATGATCTGAAGAGTTACTGGGAGAAGTACTTTTCACCCTCGGTAGCCAGGATGGTCGTTGCCGGCGCTGTTGACAAGGAGAGAGTAACTGCTTCATTGGCAGGACTTACAGAGCACTGGAAGAGCAAGGAGGTTGAGATTCCGGTACTGCCCGAGGTAATCCCGCCTGCCAAGTCTGTAATCTACTTCGTTGATGTCCCGGATGCAAGGCAGTCTGTTATCAATATCGGGGCACCATCAATTCCCAGATCACATCCTGATTTTCATGGTGCTACCGTAATGAACTACAAACTTGGTGGTTCCTTCAACGGGGTATTCAATATGATACTCAGGGAGGAGAAAGGCTTTACCTACGGAGCACGCTCCTCGTTCTCGGGCATGCGGAATTTCGGCAGCTTCTCGGCATCATCGATGGTCATTACACGGTCAACGCTTGAGTCTGTTGAGATATTCAAGAACGAGATGATAAAGTATCGTAAGGGTGTTACCCAGGAAGATATTGATTTTACCCGTGATGCACTGATGAAGAGCAACGCACTCAGGTTTGAGACCCTGGCCAGCCTGGTGGGGATGCTTAACACGATGAGCATCTATGACCTACCGGCAGACTATATCAAGCAGGAGGAGGCCTTTATAAAGTCCCTTACTGTTGAGCAGCACAGGGAACTTGCCAACAAGTATGTCGATCCGATGAGGATGTACTATGTAGTTGTCGGTGATGCTGCAACGCAGCTGGCCCCACTGCAGCGCGTCGGCTTCGGTAGGCCTGTATTGCTGAGGTATTAAAAAATATTAATCAGAACCGGTAACAGGTAAACGTTCGCCGTTTACCGTTACCGGTTTTTTATTATTTTTGCATCGTCATCATCAGACACAGCAAGCCCGGATGGTGGAATGGTAGACACGCAGGACTTAAAATCCTGTGGCCATAGCGGCTGTGCGGGTTCAAGTCCCGCTCCGGGTACTAAAACAGAGCGGGAGTGAGAGTGAGAGCGAGCACTCTTGTGATGTTTTCCTCGCTCTCGCACTGGCACTCACACTTTTTGACGGGGGTTGCAACTCTTAAATTTGAAATTCGAAGAAACCTTAGTCCCTAAGGCAGCCAATAGGAACTACCAGCACGCCATCAGGCCGCCTGTATGCCACTTGACCGCCTGATATTACCAGAAGAAAAGATGGGTGGTTCATCTTATCAGCATCAACCTTATTACTGAGTTTAATCAGATTGGCCGCTGCTTCTTCAATCTCTTTGTTCCCCAGTTTTACCTCAACAGGTGCCCAGCGACCATCATTAAGTTTAATGATCAGATCAGCCTCAAGTTCTGATTTATCCCTATAGTGAAAGACTACTCCATCAATGGCTTGTGAATATACTCTCAAATCACGTGTGCACAATGATTCAAACAAGAAACCAAATGTCTTGAAATCTCGTAAGATCCCCGTTGCATTTGTGCGCAAAACGGCTGTTGCTATTGAAGGGTCAACAAATTGCCGTTTGTTTGCCGTACGTATGGCAGTTTTAGAACGAAGTGAAGGTTGCCAGGCGGGAACATCTTCAATAACAAATATTCGACGAAGTGCATTAAGATACGAATTTAATGTCTTGTCTGTAATAGAAGCCTCATTAACCTGCATATCATCCATAATTGTTTTGGATGTTGCCAAAGTAGAAATATTGCGGGCTAATGACTGTAGCAATAAACGAACTCTCTCAGGGTCCTTTTCAACACCATCAACACGTTGAACGTCCAGATTAATAACAGCATCAACATAGTTCATGGCTATTCGGGGAGAGTGTTTTCCGGATTTTATCGCAGCCGGCCAGCCTCCTCTGCAGACAGCATGTGCTATCTGCTCAATGGTCAAAGTACTTTTTGCAGCAATATCTGTATTTCCTTCGAAAAGATCTTTTAAGGATATTTTATCATTAGATTCATCAGACTCGAAAAGGCTCATAGGCCGCATAAGCATTCGGGCAATTC